>CBDUAW010000008.1:0-17927 GCA_965365215.1 uncultured Eudoraea sp.
CGCCTTGATTTTCGATTTAACCTCAAAGTGCTGTCGGGCAAAATGGAAGAGATTGGTGATACCTTATCTGCGTCAGCTCAATTCCTTGGTCCGGTCCTATTCCTCAGGGGTAGCAGATCCGAATATATATCGGAAAGCGACCTTCCCGATATAAAAATTCATTTTCCCAAGGCAGTTTTGCGCACCGTAGCCGATGCTGGTCACTGGCTGCATGCTGAAAATCCGCAACAATTTATGGAGTATGCCGCTGCTTTTTTAAACACTGTTAGATAAAAAGCAGGATATGTTTGAGGTACTTATGAACAAACCTTTGTTTAAGGAAGCAATATTCATCTTACAATACCCCCATGATTTTATCCTTACCACTACCCGAGACCAAATAAATTTTATACATTTAGGATGGCAGACATAACAGCCAATTTAATCCAATATCAAAAACGCAATTGATGAATTTTATCCTAAAATTACTCCTAAGTGCTTTGGCCGTGGTAATCCTTGCTAAAATATTACCTGGTGTATCTGTTGACACCTACCTTACTGCCATCATAGTAGCAGTGGTGCTGAGCCTTCTAAATTTTATTGTAAAACCAATTTTGGTTATACTAACCCTACCTGTTACCATTCTCACCCTTGGGCTTTTCCTTCTGATTATCAATGCGATAATAATTTTATTGGCAGATAAACTTATAGATGGTTTTGTGGTCAGCAACATTTGGTGGGCTTTGTTATTCAGTTTGCTGCTGTCCTTCCTTCAATCCATACTTCACTCTATGCTGAAGGAAGGGAAAAAGGATTAACTCCCATACTGTTTTTCCGAAGCAGAAAACTTGTTGAACTGTTTAAAATATACTACTTTTGCATGCTCTTTAATAGAGGAATCCCATTCCTTTGAGTGTCAGAAATTATACCCACAGAGGCCTTAGGAATTCCCTTAAAGAACAGTTATTTTTCTCTAATTGGTTAAATCAGGAGGGTTACCAGAAAAAAAGTCATTAATGAACATTACTAAAGAGCAGATAGACGAATTAAATGCCGTTGTTAAAGTTGCTATTACCAAAGAGGACTACCAGGATAAGGTAGAGCAAATCCTTAAAGACTACAGGAAACAAGCCAATATTCCCGGATTTAGAAAAGGCCAAGTTCCAATGGGTCTGATCAAAAAACAATACGGGAAAGCTGTGTTAGTAGATGAAGTAAATAAACTAATACAGGATAACCTCAATAATTATCTCACAGAGGAAAAACTAGATGTGCTGGGCAATCCACTACCCAAACAACAGGACAATTTTAATTGGGATGATGAGGATTTTGCATTTGAATTTGAATTGGGTTTAGCCCCGGAATTTGAAGTACCTCTAAAAACGAAAAAGGCAGTTACGCACTATAAGATTGTTGCAGACAAAAAAATGGTGGATGAACAGGTGGACCGCATTAAAAAACAATACGGGAAACTCTTGAGCAAAAATAAAATTGAAAAAGGCTTTGAAGTAAACGGCACATTTACCAATGAAGCTGAAGAGATTTCCAATAAGACCACTTTGGAGCTCGATAAAATTAAGAGCAAAAAAGCATTAGATTCCTTGCTTGGCAAAAAAGTTGGTGACAGTGTAACTCTAAAAACTAAAGGACTTTTCAAGGAAGATTACCTCCTTTCCGGAGCCCTGGGAATCCCAAGAGAAAAGGCAGACAAGCTTAATATTGAAGTACAATTCACTGTTGAGGAAATCAACGAACGAGAAGGAGCAAAATTAGATCAGGAGTTATTTGATAAACTTTTTGGCCCTGGAGAAGTTAGTAGTGAAGCAGAAATGCGCAATAAAATCAAGGCAGATGCCGAAAAACAATTTGAACAACAGGCAGATCAGAAGTTGCTCAATGATGTAACTGAACGACTCATAGAGGTTACCAAATTTGAACTACCGTCGGATTTCCTTAAAAAATGGATCCAGATGACGGGAGAGCAACCGCTTACTGAAGAGCAGGCAAAGGATGAATATGAAAAATCTGAAAAGGGACTGCGATACCAGCTTATTGAGGGAAAAATCATAAAGGATCACAATATTGAATTGCAATTTGACGAGTTAAAGGAGTTTGCTAAGGGCTTTATAAAATCTCAAATGGCACAATATGGGCAGACCAACCCTCAGGAAGAAGAATTGGAAGCAATAGCTATGCGGGTACTAAGCAATCAGGAAGAGGTGAAACGTCTTTCTGAACAAATGATGAGTCAAAAATTACTGACCCTGTACAAGGAAAAGGCTAATTTAAAGACCAAAGAAGTTACCTACGAAAGCTTTGTAAAAGAAGTATACGGGTAATTAACTGTTTGGAAATTAACTGGCGTATAGGATTCCTGCCAGGAAATTTCATGCTGAATTGAGTATCTTTACAGGCCCGAAAGCCTGTTTTCGGCACCTTTTTTTAAAAAAATTACGTTTGTAACCTATGGATTACGCAAAAGAGTTTAAGAATTACGCTATAAAAGACCAGGGCGTTAACAGCATGTATTATGACCGCATCCTTCAAAGCATGTATCCGGTGAGCATGACCCCCAATATTATTGAAGAGCGACAGTTGAATGCCATTGCCATGGACGTCTTTTCCAGATTGATGATGGACAGGATCATATTTTTAGGTACCGGGATCAATGACCAGGTAGCGAATATAGTTCAGGCACAATTATTATTCCTGGCAAGTGCGGATTCTTCAAAGGACATTCAAATATATATTAACTCACCTGGGGGAAGCGTTTATGCAGGTCTTGGTATTTATGATACCATGCAATTTATTAAGCCCGATGTGGCTACTATTTGTACGGGAATGGCCGCTTCAATGGCTGCCGTGCTGCTATGTGCTGGCGAAAAGGGAAAACGCAGCGGGCTGAAACATTCAAGGGTAATGATCCATCAGCCTATGTCAGGAGCCCAGGGCCAGGCGAGTGATATTGAAATTGCAGCAAAAGAAGTCCTGAAAATAAAAGATGAGTTGTACGAAATCATCTCGAAACACACAGGCCAAAAATTTGACAAGGTCTATGAAGACAGTGATAGGGACTACTGGATGAAAGCCCAGGAAGCCATGGATTATGGTATGATTGATGAAATTTTAGAAAGGGACAAGGACTAAATTCGACAAAATACTATTAAAGAGGGTTGAATATCGATAAAGGGTAAACCAAAATCCCAATTGTTTCGTTATTCAATTTGATAGAACCCCGATTATGGCGAAGGAAAACTTAGAATGTTCATTTTGCGGAAGGAAAAAACCTGAAACCAATCTTTTGATTGCCGGGCTGGATGCGCATATATGCGACAGATGCATTGAACAAGCACATGGTATTGTTGCCGAAGAATCTAGACAGTCTAAAAACGACGATTTATCTTCTGAACTTATCCTGAAAAAGCCGGTAGAGATAAAGGCCTTTCTGGATACATTTATTATCGGGCAGGAAAGAACCAAAAAGGTGATGTCGGTTGCGGTTTACAACCACTATAAAAGATTATTACAGCCACATTCCAAGGAAGACGATATAGAAATTCAGAAGAGCAACATCGTCATGGTAGGGCAAACCGGTACCGGGAAAACCCTGATGGCCAAGACCATTGCAAGGATGCTGAACGTTCCGCTGGCTATTGTAGATGCAACGGTACTTACAGAAGCAGGTTATGTAGGGGAAGATGTAGAAAGCATTCTTACCCGCTTACTCCAGGCGGCTGATTACAATCTTGAAAAGGCTGAGAGAGGTATTGTTTTTATAGATGAATTAGATAAAATAGCCCGAAAAAGTGATAATCCCTCCATTACCCGCGATGTATCCGGGGAAGGGGTGCAACAGGGACTTCTGAAATTGCTGGAGGGTACCATGGTAAATGTACCGCCCAAAGGAGGGCGAAAACACCCGGACCAGAAATTCATAGAAGTAAATACCGAAAATATTCTTTTTGTAGCAGGCGGTGCTTTTGATGGTATTGAAAGGATCATCACCAAGCGCCTTAATATGCAAGCCATTGGATATAGTGCCTCCAAGAGGGAAGAAACCCTGGACGACACCAATGTACTTCAATATATTATCCCAAAAGACCTCAAGGAGTTTGGCTTAATCCCTGAAATTATAGGGAGATTACCGGTCTTAACCCATATGAATCCCCTGGACAAGAAAACCTTAAGAGCTATTCTTACGGAGCCCAGAAATGCCATAATTAAGCAATATGAAAAATTGTTTGCAATGGATGGGATTACCTTTAAAATAACAGAACAAGCCCTGGATTATATTGTGGAGAAGGCAATAGAGTACAAGCTTGGAGCCAGGGGCCTTCGTTCCCTCTGTGAAGCTGTGTTCACTGATGCCATGTTTGAATTACCCAGCAGTGAGGAAAAAGAGTTTAAGGTGTCCAAACCTTATGCGGAAAATAAGCTCTCTCACGAGACCATCAAAAAGCTCAAGGCAGTTTCGTAATTAGAAATCTATTTACTACTAGCTTACCTGTTTATATCGAATATTGTATATAGTTTCCAGTAGGGAAAGGCAAACTTTTTGGACAATTTTTTCATCCGAGTAAAGCTCATGCCCAAAATTTGGAATCACTTCTTGAGTTACCTCTGATTCGGATAACCATTCTAAAGAAGGTAGCTGCTTGCTATACTCTCCATAAAGCAAATGAACCGGAATCCCCAAAGGCTCTTTAAATTCTTCCAGATCCAAAGGTGAAATGGCATACAGGGATTTCACAGGCAGTCCCGCTTTGGCCGCGTGCCATGCAATAGTTCCCCCGGCACAAAAAGTAAGGTAGTGACTTGGAGTGTCTTCTTTTTTTAACAGATGCACAACTGCAGTGTTTAATCCTCCTCCAATAAAGGCATTGTAGATATTTTCCTCAGTGTTCACCTTCACCTCAAGACTTGCGAGTTCCCTGCAGTCGTAAAATACAATGTCAAAATAGGACTGTAAATATCCTAAGTAAGAAGTAATCCAAAGGCCCTTTTTTGAGCCCCACATATCTGATAAAACAACTAATCTTTCGGCCATAATCTGGGTTTTTACGTGTAATCCGGTAAAGTTTGGAGATCCAAGTTGCAGATTAATTGTTACAAAACCCTATTTATTGGTTCATCTGGAGTAATTCATCGATGTAGTCCCGATCATTAGAAAGTCGGGGAATTTTATGCTGCCCCCCTAATTTATCCTTTGATTTAAGCCAATCGTAAAAGAGATTTTCCCTGGCAACGTGCACTTTAGGCATATTCAGTGTCATATCATTGTACCGCTTGGCCTCATAATCCGAATTCAGGGATTTCAGGGATTTGTCAAGGAAGTCAATAAAATATCCCATTTCTCTGGGGGCAGTTCTGAATTCTATTATCCATTCGTGGGCGCCTTTTTCTTTTCCCTTCATAAAAATTGGAGCAACGGTGTAGTCTTTAATTTCAGCCCCAGTGATCTGACAACTGTTCTTCAGGGCTTCCTCGGCATTTTCAATAATTAGTTCTTCCCCAAAGACATTAATATGATGTTTTGTACGCCCTGTAATCTTAATCCTGTACGGATTTATAGAGGTAAACCGTACAGTATCCCCAATCTGATACCTCCACAATCCGGCATTGGTGGTAATCACTATGGCGTAGTTTTTTCCAATCTCCACTTCCCACAGAGGAACAGCTGTTTCAGAAGGGGTACCATAGATGTCCATAGGAATAAACTCATAAAAAATACCGTAATCAAGCATCAGTAGCAAATCTTCCGAATTGTTTCTATCCTGAATTGCAAAAAATCCTTCCGAGGCATTGTAGATTTCATAATACTTAAAGGATTTTCTGGGCAATAATTTATGATACTGTGACACATATGGATCAAAACTGACCCCCCCGTGAAAGTAAACCTCTAAATTTTCCCAAACCTCAAACAGGTGCCTGTTCCCTGTTTCTTCCAGCACATTGTTTAAAAGAACAAGCATCCAGGAAGGTACACCCGCTAAACTGGTTACATTTTCATGAATACTTTCCTGGATAATAGCCTTCATCTTGGTTTCCCACTCACTCATAAGGGAAACCCTATTACTTGGCGTGCTGCTCAATTCTGCCCAGAAAGGCATATTGTCGATTAGGATGGCCGACAAATCCCCGAAAAACGTGCCATTGTCCTCATATAACTCCTTGCTGCCCCCTAACCTCAGGCTCTTTCCGGTAAATAGCTGGGAATTCTCGTTGTTATTTAAGTAAAGACATAACAAATCCTTACCTGATTTGTAGTGACAGTCTTCCAGCGCCTCCATACTTACCGGAATGAACTTGCTCTTAGCATTGGTAGTACCACTACTTTTGGCAAACCACTTTATGGCCGTAGGCCAGAATACATTTTGTTCCCCCCTTCTGGTTCGCTCAATCATGGGCTCTATTTCCTCATACGTCATAATGGGCACTCTTTCCGCATAAGTTTGATAGTTGTCTATGGAGTCAAAATCATATTTTTTACCAAGATTGGTATCCTTTGCCAGGGAAAGTAGTTGTTCTAAGACCTCTTGTTGTACCTCAGCAGGGTACTTAAGAAATAGCTCAATCTGATGATATCGCTTTTTCAAAAGCCATGATGCTATGGAATTAAACAAGGGAATAGGCATATTTAAATATCTTTACAGGTCTAAAAATAACCTTAATTGTTTGTAAATTCAAATCCATTATTAACACCAAAACAAAGGATGCAGTACGAGGGAGTTCTAAAAAAAATGCCTGCCGAAAACGGGCAACCAATACAGTATTACCTGCTTTTTGAAAATGATTTTCTAAATGTAAACCAGGTATTGAACAAGTTGATCAGGATTGAGTTTATAAAGTACCAATGCCTTAATTGTGGAGAGGATTTGCCTATATTCCGACAGGGATTTTGCAGAAATTGTTTTTTTGAGACCCCCCTGGCCGGGGATTGGATCATGAGGCCCGAACTTAGTAAGGCACACCTTGGCAAGGAAGATCGTGATCTGGAATACGAAAAGAAAGTACAGTTGCAACCCCATGTTGTTTACCTCGCCAATTCCAGCAATATTAAAGTAGGGGTAACCCGAAAATCGCAGGTTCCTACCAGATGGATAGACCAGGGCGCTCACGAGGCTATCGTCATTGTGGAGGTCCCAAACCGATATCTTGCTGGTATTACCGAAGTAGCCCTTAAAGACCATGTGGGGGACAAGACCAATTGGCGAAAAATGCTTACCAATGATGTTGATGATGAAGATTTATTGACATGGAGAAAAAAGCTTCAACAGTACATCCCAGAGGAAGCCATGGAATACTTTATTGAAAACAACGGGGAGATTCATTTGGATTTTCCTGTTCTGCAATACGCAGAAAAGGTTAAAAGCCTTAATCTAAACAAGACTCCATCCTATGAAGGTGTTCTAAAAGGAATAAAAGGCCAGTACCTTATATTTGAGGACAATACCGTATTTAATGTGCGGGGTAGTGAAGGTTACTACATATCCCTGAGAATTAATTAACCGAGTCTTTTGGCTGTACGGTATCTTTCTTCTTTTTGGAAAGCAGTCCTTTTAACAAGCCTTTAGCGGTTTCCTCCACCCGGTTTGTTTTGAGATTTGAAGAATCTTTCTTTGTGTTAAGTGTATCTTTTTGCGTAATTTTTTTCAGAATCTGCGATGCAGAAGTTGCTGATTCATTGGTTTGCAGAGAGTCTTTCCCATCAGATTGATCTTTCAGGATATTTTTTAGCAGCGACTTTGCCTCATCTTTCCCCTTTTGAACCATTTTTTCTTTTTGAACAGCTACTAACTGTTGGGTGAGCGATTTAATCCCGCTACTTAGATCTGTGGTGATCTTGGGATTTGAGGCACTACCCCCGATTACCGTTGAAACAGGAATGCTGATCTCCCCGGATTGGGCCTCCCCTATTCCGGCAAGTAATCCCTGAACTTCACTCCCCAGATAATTTGCAGGGACATCCATCTTTAATTCATATCTAAGGCTACGGTCTATGCCGTGTTCTCCCATGACCTGAATTTTTATATCTTCATATTGGATAGCAAAGGGTTTTACCCGTACCTTACCATTTTCAAAACTCAGGGCTGTTTTCAACCCGTTTAGGTCTAGCTTTTTAAGGTCAATAAAGGAGAAGGTGTTGTTTAAACCCGTTAATAATGGGGTGCGCTCAGGGTCCATCCTGGCCGCAAGGACCTCCGCCAGGACTTCCCCGCTCAGGCTGCTTAGATCTGGAGTAAAGTCTGATGTTAGTTTCCCGGTTAATCCAAGTTGGGAATTAAAACTCCCTTCCAGTGCCTTGGCAACAGGAGCAATAAATTCAAGGAGCTCTATGGCTTCAAAAGCTTCGGCTATCTTTAACTTCTTAAGGTCGAGCGCCATGGCGAATTCCGGCTGAGCACCTCTGGTATTGAAGGAACCATTAAGGGCCAGGTCCCCATCTAACATACTGGTATTAACATTAGAAAAGTTTACCGCCTCATCCTTGATTAACAAATCTCCCTTAAATTCCCGAAGTTGTAAATTATCATACACCACGGTATTTGCCTTTGTATTCATGCTGATATCCAAAGCTGGCGGTATTTTTACCCTATTATCTTCTGGATTACTAGCCGTTGCTTTATTTGAATCTACTGCCTCTGTATTTTTTTCAGGAGATTGAAAGTCACTCACCACAAAAGTGTCAGAGTTCATCTTCAGGGCCCCGCTGAGATCCTCATCGCCCAACGCATAGCCCAAGACGTTCTTCAGGGAGCCAACAATTGAAAAGTCGCTCATTCCCGTTTTACCAGATAATTCCTTAATTATGGTGTTTTGTGGTGCAAATGCCATCTCCAGCTTCCCAATATGAATAGGGTTGGGTATCAATTCAGATCTATAATTAAAATCACGCAGACTCAGCTCACCTGTAATATTAGTATTTTGGTACTGCCCTTTTTGGACAGATTCCATATCAAAGGAGGAGCTGATATCAGCACTTAGCCGTCCTTCCAATTGCAAATCACGCGGTACGGGATAAGCCCTGGCCAGATTAGCAAGTTCCATCTTTGCGCCTACTTTAAGAACTACTTCTTTATTTCCCAGCAGATTATCTATAGTTGATGCCAGTTCAAAGCGATCCTCTTTGATCCCAAAGGAGGCATTTTCAACAATGAATTGGGTACTTTCTATTTGCCCCGCGCTATTCTGAAGTATTGCCTTCATTTTAATATCCCTGATCGGAAGAGGCAGTTCCGGATATTGTACCTGAGCATCCTCTGTTACAATGCGCACCTGAAATTCGGGAATTTGCTCATCATTTGAGATCCCTCTTACAAAACCCTGTGCCGAAAAATCACCAGAGGTAGTAATTCCTTCTAAACTCTTAGTATATGTCTCTGGGATAAGCAATAGGAAATCTTTAAAATCTGAAGATGGGGTATTGAAGTTAATATCTATATTCTGACCATCTTCCAGAAGTTCAACAAAGCCGTCAAAAGTCAGTTCTAAGTCTTTTAATAAGGCCTGGTTTTCTTTAAAAGTATATTTATTATTTTCCAGATCCATCTGCAAAATGGCCTGCAGTGTTAGTGGAATCTCTTTCATATACGCAATACTATCAATCTCAAGGGAAAGCTTCGCTTCCGTTTCGGTTATCAGTTCGGATAGAGCAAGCGAAAAATCCCCCTTTCCCCTATGACTAACATCAGACAGCTGCAAACCAATTCCCGAGGCTTCATCCCGATAGGTAAGGTTCGATTCCGAGAATTCGTAATCCTGAAGTGAGAATATAAAATCAGACTTATTTTCTGATGCGACAGAAGTTGGATTTTCTGATCTGCCCAGATCGTAATTTGCATTTTCCTCAAGATCTAATTGGAGATTTAGGTTGCCTCCCTTAAGCAGGAGCCTATCAATTTCTATTGGCTCTCCGGCGCTTTTAAAAATCTCCATGATCCCCATTTTCAAACTAATGGCCGAGGCGGCAAATACCGTATCGCCCTTAAATTGAGTTTCATTGATTAGTACAGTATTACTTAATTTCAATTGCGCATTGGGAAAACTTGAAAGCAAACTAAGGCTGGCCTTGTCAAAATCAAAAGACCCGGTGATATTCTGATTTACATTCTGTTTGAGGATTTCCCCAATCTTACCTTCCAGAAACAAGGGAATAGCCAGGAGGGCAATAAACACAAGGCCAACGAGACTTGCCAGGGTAATAATTAGTTTCTTTTTCATCTTGGTACAAATAGGCTCAGTTTAAAAACAGTAAAAGGACGGATTTATTTTATGAATCCAGGTCTATTTCTTGACCTACAGACAACTTGAATCGCCTTCTGAGCAGGAATACAAAAAAATACAACAGCGGAGTGTCTAAAAAGGCAATAAATATCTTAAAAATAACACCGCTAACAACGAGGCCGTAAAACATATCCCAGGGTATCACCCCAAAAACACATAGCAGTCCCACTACTGTGAAGGTATCTATAAACTGTGAGGAAAATGTTGAGAAATTATTTCGCAGCCACAGGGCCTTGCCTTTGGTAACGCGCTTCCAGAAATGATAAATGGCAATATCTACATATTGAGCACATAAATAGGCTATCATCGATGCCAGTACCGCAATTGGGGAAAGCGCAAACACACTACTGAACAGTTCGTCATTTACCGGCGATGTAGCAATTGCAGGGGCCAAATCGGCCAGCAGCACTATTCCCATGGAAAAAAAAGAGGCGAAAATACCGGCTGTCACAATCTGATTTGCCTTTTTCTGTCCAAAAATTTCAGAAATAAGATCGGTAATGAGAAAAGTGATAGGATATGGCAAGACCCCTACTGAAATTTCAAACAGTGGGGCGCCAAATACGGTAATATCACCAAAGGGTTTCCAGTAAAAAAACTTCTGGAAAATAAGGTTTGAAACAACCAGCGAGGTAATAAAAAGGGCCCCAAGGTACAGATATACCCTATAGGCGTGCCTGGATTCCCTTTTGTTCAATTGCGGCACGTATTTCTTTTAGAATGTTGTAAGCCTCGGCACCAATTTCTTTTTGGATCAGCATTTCCTTTGCATTGGCACTGGCCCCACCAACATCTTCCATAAAACGTTCAAATCCAGATTTAAATTTGGGGTATTTTCTAATGCTGAAACTCTCTATCCCGGCAAGGGTAGCAGCCTCTTCAATAGCATCTTCCAGACCTCCGATCTCGTCTACCAGACCTAACTGTTGCGCTTCTACGCCACTCCAAACCCTACCTTGTGCAATCTTATCAACTTCCTCCACGGACATTCCCCTGCCATCGGCAACGCGTTGTAGAAAAGTGCTGTAGGTTGTTGCAATCCCCTCCTGGAGATATGCCCTGAATTGCGGGGTCATAGGTTCAAAGAAGGAATAATCTACCGAATTTTCATTAGTTCCCACCTGCTCCGCATTGATACCTATGTTACCGGCGAGTTCACTGATATTGGGAATGGTCCCGAATACCCCAATGGAACCCGTTATACTTGTGGGTTCTGCAAAGATCTTATCTGCTCCAACAGCAATGTAATACCCGCCAGAGGCGGCCACGTTGCCAATTGAAACTACAACCGGTTTCTCTTTACTCGTAAGGGCCACTTCCCTCCAGATCATATCTGAGGTAAGTGCACTGCCCCCCGGGGAATCAATTCGAAGCACAACAGCCTTAATGCTTTTGCTTTCCCTTGCTCGTTTCAGGGCACGATTCATTATTCCCTGGCCAATAAATTCCGGGCTTCCATCTCCGTATAAAATCTCCCCCTGCGCAAATATTACGGCAATCTTATCTTTCCCTTTATTAATCCTTTTTGCGTTAGAAACCTGCACATAATCTTGCAGGGAAACATAATTCACGGATTTGTCCTCTTCAACGCCTAAGGTGGCCTTTATCCTGGCCTCGTATTCATCATGGTACAAAACGCCATCGATCAAACCTGAATTCAACGCGTATTCCGGGGTTCTGGCACCCAGGGTATCTGCAATACTATTGAGTTCCTCTGCGGTAAGTGACCTTGAAGATGCAATATCAGACACCAAGGAACCCCAGATTGAACTTATCAATTCTTTTATCTGTTCCCTGTTCTCATCGCTCATTTCGTCTGCCAGATAGGGTTCCACGGCACTTTTGTATTTCCCCAGCCGGATCACCTCCATTTTTACTCCCGTTTTTTCCTGAAGGGATTTATAGTACAAGACCTCTGCTGCCAATCCTTTGAAATCCATACTGCCAACGGGATTCAAATAAATGCTGTCTGCCACACTTGCCAGATAATAGTCTTTCTGTAGGTACAGATCCCCGTAGGAATACACAAATTTTCCGGCCGTCTTAAAGTCGGCCAAAGCCCTTCTAATTGCCTGGGCCTGGGCCACCCCGGCCAATAGAAAATTGCTGTTTATGCTAATCCCCCTTATGTTTTTATCCTCTTTGGCAACCTTAATCGCGTGCAATATCTCATCCAGACCCTGAGTTTGTTCAAAAAATACCGAGAAAGGATCGGCCTGGTCTGTTCCGGTATAATCATTTACCGGGAGAGGCAGGTTTAGTTCCAGTACGGAGTCTTTTTTCACATAGACCCCATCATCGGCACCGGCCAGACTAATGAAAATCAGGAACATAAAAAACATTATCCCAAAAGCAATCAGACTTCCTAGAATAGCAGCTAATAAATTTCTTAAAAATTTCACGTTCAAAGTTTTAGTAAAGCTCTTTATCCTTATCCCGCAAATCAATAAACGGGGGAGTAAAATCCAAAGATAACCATTGTTGGTCTGATCAACCTGGATTTAAGGAAATTCTTAACCTTTATGAAGCTTTCCAATGATTGTATTCCTTAAAATTCAACTCTTATCATTTTCGGTACAGGTGGCAGTGCTGAATGTAATTCTTTTATTTACTTTGTGCTCTCAAAATGGAGTCAAAAACAATAGTTTACTTATCCTTAGGGAGCAATTTGGGAAAAAGGTTACTCCAATTGCAAAAAGCGGTCTTCTACCTGGGAGCCAGAGTGGGTAAGGTAGTAGCAACCTCATCAATCTACCAAAGTCCTTCCTGGGGATTTGAGGCTGAAGAATTTTTAAATGCCTGCATTACCCTGGAAACTCAAAAATCACCTGAGGAGGTACTGAAAAGCATTCTTGAAATAGAATCGCAAATGGGAAGGTTCCGTGGCGAGGAATCGGGTTATGTTTCCAGATCAATAGATATCGATATTATTTATTTCGGGAAGGAGGTCGTTAAAAAGGAGCATCTTAAAATCCCCCATCCGCAATTACATAAACGGAAGTTTGTGCTGAGGCCCCTTTCGGAAATTGCGCCGCAATTCTACCACCCCATTTTAAACAAGGACACTCGTAATTTATTACAGGAATGTAAGGACGGTAGTATTCTGAAAAAAACGGATTACCCACTCTTCAAAACAAGGGGAGAACTTTTCTCAACCCTTCATTTATTGGCGATAGAGGGAAATATCGGGGTTGGAAAGACTACGCTGGCCCGGAAAATATCAGAGGATCACAATGCCAAACTGGTCCTGGAGCGCTTTGCTGACAACCCTTTCCTGCCCAAGTTTTACGCTGATCAAAACCGATATGCTTTTCCCTTGGAGATGTCCTTCCTGGCAGACCGCTACCAGCAGTTTACGGACGACACCTCTCAGTTTGATCTGTTTAAAAAGTTCATGGTCAGTGATTACGATATCTTTAAATCGCTCATCTTCGCAAAAGTTACACTACAGGAAGATGAGTACAAATTGTACAGGAAGCTTTTTACCTTTATGTACAAGGAGGTAAAAAAGCCCGATGTATACGTGTACTTGTACCAGGATACCAAGCGGCTCCTGGAAAATATCCGCAAAAGGGGAAGGGACTATGAACAGGATATTGCACCCGAATATCTGGAGAGCATAAATAAGGGCTACCTCGATTTTGTCAGGACCATGCCAGAAGATAATCGCCTAATTATAGACGTATCAGAACTGGATTTTGTTGATCGCAAATCGGATTATCACCACATTCTCGATTTGATCCTGGAACACCTTGTTGTGTGAAATGATAGGATTCCTCGCCACTACTACCCCTGGGACACATTAACATAAAATTGGGAAATAATTTGCACAGCTGAAATGGATTTCTTTAATTGCACTCCCTTTTTAAGGAACTAACTAACTCAAACTATATATCGGAAACCCTGGCAATATGTTGTCAGGGTTTTTTTATTTCTTCAACTCAGCCAGTTTTACAAAAAAATCCCATACCACTACCCCGGCGCTAACCGCAATATTCAAAGAATGCTTTGTTCCAAACTGTGGAATCTCGAGAACACCATGACAGCGGTTAACTACCTCCTGTGCTACGCCTTTTACTTCGTTCCCGAAGACCAGGGCGTATCTTGTGTTATCCTCCACCACAAAAGCATCTAGCATACAGGCCCCTTCGGCCTGTTCAATGGCCAGGCAATGATAGGATTGCCTTAATTCTTCCATAAGGGCAACGGTATCTTTGCGATATTCCCAGGCTACACTCTCCGTAGCCCCCAGAGCGGTCTTGTGAATATCTTTATGAGGAGGTGAGGCCGTAATGCCACAGAGATAGATGCGCTCTACAAGAAAGGCATCGGCGGTGCGAAAAACCGATCCAATATTATTAAGGCTGCGGATGTTATCTAACACCAATACCACCGGCATTTTCGCCGCGTCCCTGAATTCGGCTTTGTTAAGCCTGCTTAATTCTTCATTCCGTAATTTCCGCTTTTCACCCAAATGAGTTCCTTTTTTTGCCTTAAGGTTTACACTACATTCAGGCACTGGATGCACAGTCGATGAAGTTATCCGAAAATATCAACAACTGTTTATAGTCCAGAAGTAAAATGGTATTTTCGTAGGTACCCCTTTAGGGCAAAAATAATAGAATTTTACTGCATTGGCCAAGTCCCAAAAAACAAAGAAGGTTACTCCTTTAATGAAGCAATATAATAGCATCAAGACTAAATATCCCGATGCGCTATTGCTATTTCGGGTTGGGGACTTTTACGAGACCTTTGGAGAAGATGCGGTAAAAGCCGCTAAAATCCTTGGCATAATCCTTACGCAAAGGAATAACGGAGGTGATCGTACAGAGCTAGCCGGTTTTCCGCATCATTCCCTGAACACCTATCTCCCCAAGCTGGTAAAAGCAGGACAGCGGGTAGCTATATGCGATCAGCTGGAAGATCCTAAACTCACCAAAACCATTGTAAAAAGGGGCGTTACGGAGCTTGTTACCCCTGGGGTAGCCCTGAATGATGACATCTTAAATGCACGTCAAAACAATTTCCTGAGTGCAGTTCACTTTGGGAGCAAAGGAATTGGAATTGCCTTTCTCGATATCTCAACCGGAGAATTTCTTACTGCCGAAGGCAATGAAGAGCAGGTAGATAAACTACTACAAAATTTTGCCCCTTCTGAGATTCTGATTTCCAAGGCAAATAAGATCAGGTTTGCAGAGACTTTTGGCGCGCAATGGCATACCTTTTTGATTGATGACTGGGTATATCAGGAAGACTACGCCCGGGAAACCCTCACCAAGCATTTTAAGACCAGCACCCTCAAAGGATTTGGCATAGATCATTTGCAGCTGGGTGTTCTGGCCTCCGGCGCGGCGCTGCACTACCTGTCAGAAACCCGTCATAATCAATTACAACATATCAATAAAATTCAGCGGATTGCGGAAGAGGAATACATCTGGATGGACCGGTTCACAATTCGAAATCTAGAGCTCTACCGCTCCCTGAATGAAAATGCAGTTACCCTGCTGGAAGTTATAGACAAGACGATTTCTCCCATGGGTTCCAGGATGTTAAAACGTTGGTTGGCCTTACCCCTCAAAAATCTCAGTAAAATTAAAAAACGGCACGAAGCCGTTGCCTATCTCGTTTCTGACGAAGTAATTCTGGAAAAACTGCAAGGATGGATCAAGAAGATATCAGATTTGGAACGGCTTATTTCCAAAGTAGCCACTGGGAAAATCAACCCCAGAGAAGTGGTACAACTCAAGAATTCGCTAGAAGCTGTTGTTCCCATCGTTCAATTAACACAGCAGACAGCGCAAGACTCATTAACACGCTTTGGAGCGGAATTGGAAACTTGTGAGCCTTTGAGAAACCGTGTTAAGGAAATGCTGCGTGAGGAAGCCGGTACCAATATTCTAAAGGGAAATATAATTGCGGAAGGGTACTCCGAAGAACTAGACGAACTCCGGGATCTTGCTACCTCAGGGAAAGCGTATCTGGATAAAATGTTAGCGCGGGAAACAGAACGTACCGGGATCAGCTCCCTCAAAATTGCCTCTAACAATGTCTTCGGCTATTATATTGAAGTACGGAATACCCATAAAGACAAGGTCCCCGAAGAGTGGATCCGGAAACAGACCCTGGTAAATGCCGAGCGCTACATAACAGAAGAACTCAAGGAATACGAGGCGAAGATACTGGGTGCCCAGGAGCGGATTTTGGATCTTGAACAACAGCTATTCTCCCAGTTGGTGGTCTGGTTACAGGAATATATTGCCCCGGTACAAAATAATGCAAGATTAATAGCAAGCCTGGATTGCCTTTGTGGATTTGCTCAACTGGCAAAGGAAAACAAATATGCCCCACCCATCATGGACGATTCCACAGAGATTGAGATCCGTAACGGGCGGCATCCTGTTATTGAAAAGCAACTCCCCCTGGGAAAAGCCTATGTCCCAAACGATGTGATCCTGAACCGGGATGAGCAGCAGATCATCATGATCACCGGGCCCAATATGAGTGGTAAATCGGCCCTGTTACGGCAAACGGCCTTAATTGTGTTGTTAGCTCAGATGGGAAGTTTTGTGCCTGCCAAAACGGCCAGAATAGGAGTTGTGGACAAGATCTTTACCAGGGTCGGGGCCAGTGACAATATCTCTATGGGCGAGTCTACCTTTATGGTGGAAATGAATGAAACGGCTACTATCCTTAATAATCTCTCGGAGCGCAGTCTGGTATTACTCGATGAGATTGGAAGAGGTACCAGCACCTATGACGGGATATCGATCGCCTGGGCCATCTCGGAATACCTTCATGAGCACCCGGCCAGGGCTAAAACCCTGTTTGCCACGCACTACCATGAATTAAATGAGATGGCGGCTACCTTTGAACGAATTAAAAATTACAATGTCTCGGTAAAGGAACTTAAGGATAAGGTCTTATTTCTCCGAAAATTGGAAGCAGGAGGAAGCGAACACAGTTTTGGGATCCATGTGGCCCGAATGGCCGGAATGCCACAACAGGTGATCCACAAAGCGAACAAAATCCTGAAACGCCTGGAACAGTCGCACTCCAGTGAAGAACTCACAGAAGATCTTAAAGCCGTTCAGAATGAGATGCAACTCAGCTTCTTTAATCTGGACGATCCGCTGCTGGAACAGATCAAGGAAGAGATAATTCACCTGGATATCAATACCCTTACCCCGGTAGAGGCTCTGATGAAACTCAACGAGATCAAAAGGATGTTGAGCAAGAACAAACGAGCTACTTCTTAATTTGTGATTAGAAAATACCGCATATAGTATTGTCTTTCTTTTTGCGCAAAAGTGCTTTGGATTTTATCAAATTGTATTAAATTTGCGTCCCCGTCCATGAGATAGGGAACGTTCAGCGAAATATGCGAAAATAGCTCAGTTGGTAGAGCGCCACCTTGCCAAGGTGGAGGTCGCGGGTTCGAATCCCGTTTTTCGCTCGCAGTAAATTGAAAAGCGTGGAGTACGCTCCGAATGCTTAATATAGCAAATCGGTCGCGGGCCTGCCTGACGGCAGCCAGGTTCGAATCCCGTTTTTCGCTCAGGAAAAACGCTGCCTGCCAGCGTTTTTTTTATATGTCGAATCCTTTAAGGATGCTCGAGTGGTGGAATTGGTAGACACGTTGGACTTAAAATCCAATGGCCATTATG
>CBDUAW010000009.1:0-17568 GCA_965365215.1 uncultured Eudoraea sp.
GTTCATACGTTCTTGGAGCTGCGGAAGTTTCATGGTGCATTATTATCTCAACTCCTTTTTCCTTTCCGTACCGGGTCACCTCTTCTATATCGTAGTCAGGATAGGGGGTAACAAAATCGAACACACCTTCCCGGTCTTCAAACCCGATCCATTTTTCCCATCCGGTATTCCACCCTTCAACAAGCACTCCTTTGATATTATTTTTAGCAGCAAAATCAATATATCTTTTGGTGTTTTCGGTAGTTGCCCCATGTCTTCCATGGGCTTTTCCCGTATCCTGCCATCTACCATTTTCATCCATCGTCATCCCGTAGTCCCATGAGGCCACGTTGAGGTGCATTTCCCACCAGATCCCTATGTACTTTTTGGGCTCAAACCAGCTTACATCTCCTAAAACATTTGGTTCGTTGAGGTTTACTATGAGATTTGACTCTATTAGTTCAGTTGCTTTATCCGCAATCTGAATGGTTCTCCAGGGAGTCTTAAAAGGTAAGGCCCTTTTCACTTTATAACCCCTTAAGGCCGAGCCTACCAGTTCACTAGTTAGCTTCAGACTATCTACGTCTACCTTCAGCGTCATCCCTGAGTAATCTGTCAGATTAGCTTCGTGAAAACTTATATGTGTGCCTGATTCCATTCTCATGGTAACAGGAGTATTAACGGCATTTTCCGGAATGGTGGTTTGGGCCAGATTGGGATGATCCCTTTTGGCAAGAGCGTCAATCTCTGAAACCTTGGTGGTATTATAGAGATGTTCATAAATATCCCAATCGCCTGGAATCCACCATGTAGTATGGTCTCCGGTTAATTGAAATTCCGTATTTTCATCCATAATGATAAGCGAATCCACTCCCGCCTCACCTGGAAATTCATAACGGAATGCCACCCCGTCATTATAGGCTCTGAAATAGATGTTAAGTTTTCTATTTGGCGACTCCTCTTCTTGCAATTGCACAAGCAGTTCATTGGCTTTGTTAACTACTTTTCGCTGTTCGCCCCAGGGCATTGTCCATTCCTCATCAATGGATTTATTTTCTTTGCCCGCTACCTTAAACTTCGCTTTCATTGGTGCTTGCTCTCTAAAATCAAAGCCCATTTGAGATTCAGCAATAATGGTCTCATCTCCGTGAAACACCTGGTATGTAGGGATTCCATTTTCAGTTAAATTAAATTCAATGGTATTGACTTCATTGGGTGAAGTAACAGACAAGGGAGAGGATTCTTCCTGGCAGGATAATAACAATATAATTGATGTAAGAAACAAGAGTGGTATTCTTTGGGTCATTCCGATGAATTTTATAGTCACCCGGGGTGTTGGCAGGCCAACAAAAAGCGAGCTCTAATTGAGACCTCTAAGATAGCAAATACATTCATTAAGAAGGATGCTCCTTTTTAGATAAAAAACGCCCCGGACTAGTCCGGGGCGCTAAGGGAGGATACCGTATAGCCACGGCACCTAACCTAACCAACTTTTTTACATATTCCTATATTAAAATTAAAACCTAAAGCTCAAACCACTATAAACTCCTACAGAGAAAGGTTGGAAATTCCCTGAAGTTTCTGAAAAGGTGTTGAGCTGATATTTAAACATAGGCTCGAGGTTTAGTCGAATTTTTGGCGCCACTTTATAATAGAAACCCAGCCCGAAATTAGTACTGAAATTTACATTGTTGATATTATTGGCTTCTCCCATTTCCGTTACGGCATTGGCCGATTGTAGCGTTACGGAATTATCAACAAGGAACAAGGAGCTTACCCCTCCTATGAGATTCACACCTAATTTGCTGTCAACCAGGGAGTAATTAAGTTCCAGGGGTACTTCAATATATCCGAATTGTTGTACCATCCGCCCATCCCGTGCCGGGCTTGGAGCCGAAATTTCACTCGAAGCTAAAGGGTCTGCCTGGGCACTCTGAGGTTCCAGATTACTTTCTACAACCAGGGTTCTGGAAGTGGAGGTATAGTCAATATTATTTATTTGCTCACTGGTAGAAGCCGTGAGCGATGATGAAAAAGCTATCTCATTCGTATCATAACCGTAATCTACTTTATGAATACCGGAACGGACACTCAATTTACTACTTACTTCGTAGGAAACAGATAGCCCATAACTGAGGTTCACATTACCTGATTTAGGATTGGAAACAAAATTAGAATGAATAGGGGAGCCATCTCCTAAGCTGTTGAAATAAACTGGCGCCACCATTGGCCCTACTGACCACTTGTTGGCATTCTTTTCCACATCTACAATGGCTTCTTCCTCATCCTTTTTTATTTCGTCAAAGATAGATTTCTTCTTTTCTGTTTCAGTTGCTGCCATCGCTTCTTTTTCTCTTTTGACAGTATTAGCAAAATCCTTGGTTTTAGTGGTTTCATTACGTACCGCTACCCCTTGCTTATTTTCCCCGTTTACTGCACCTTTTGCATCAGATTCTTCATTAGCAACTAAGACCTCCTGATCCTTTTTAGTCGAATTGGCATTTTCTGCCAGGATCACTTCTTCTTTTTTCAGGGCAATGGCTTCCTTTTTGTTTTTATCCCGATTTTTCGCGAAGGTGGGCTCCCTGGTATTGATCGCAGATTCATCCGGATTATTTCCTATTGAATTCTCATTGCCAGATGCTGCCGCAGCTGATACTTCTGAATCTATTTGCTGTTCAAGCAGTTGAGGTTCAACCTCTTTGGTTATTTTCTCAGCCGGGGGCAAGGTCTTTTGAGTTTCCTCAGACTTAACCGGGGCCTTGTTTTCAACATCGGTAATCACGGGGATATTCTTCTGTTCCCCAACAGGAAGCATTAGGTAAAGCAAAATAGCAATTCCTGCAGCGAGGCCTCCAAGTGTCCACCAGATAGGGACAACTCTTCTTTTCGATTGTTTTTTATCCAGGGAGGCCGAGATAGATTCCCAGACCCTTTCATCCGGAAATTCCTGTAGATCTGACAGCCGATCCTGAAACAACTTATCTACTTTATTTTTTTTCATGTCTTGCCGGTTTAAGCAATATTTATATTTTCTTTCAATATTCTTTCCTTCAGAATCATCCTGGCACGAGCAAGGTTAGACTTTGAAGTTCCTGTTGAAGTACCTAGCATCTCACTTATTTCCTTGTGGGTATAGCCATCAAGTACGTACATATTAAAAGTGAGTCTATATTTATTAGGTAACTCCTGTATATAGGAAAGCAGGGTTTGTAAACTCAATTCATGGTATTTGTCCAAAACCGTTCCTTCCTCTTCATGATTATCTGAGATCAGACTTAAGTATTCTTCTTTTCTATATTTCTGCAGCACTGTATTTACGGTTATCCTTTTCATCCATCCCTCAAAAGAACCTTTCGATTTGTACTGTCCTATCTTATCATAAATGGTCATAAAGCTGTCATGTAAATTGTCTTCAGCTTCCGTTCGGTTGCGGGAGTATTTCAGGCAAATACCGAATAATACCCCGGCATACTGCCGGTAAAGCTGTTCCTGGGCTTTTCTATCGCCCTTCTTACAATTATGTATGAGCTTTTCCAGACTCAAAGTGTTGGTTAGATTACTAGATTAAAGCTTCTAAGGGTTAACGGGGACTTGAAATTCCATGTATTCCTGGGAGCCATCCTCATTTTCTCCCGTCCAGAATCTGAAGGTATAGGTTTCGGAATACAAACAGAGAAAATTAAACGAAGTAGTAACTTCTTCAATTACCTCGGCACAGGCTTGTTCTTCTATTTCGGATCCTATGGCAACAACATTTCGAACGGTAGTATCGAGCTTTTGAACATCAAATCCTTCAAAAAATACACAGCTGTTGGGCCTTATGAAGGTAACGCTTATTTGGTGGGTTTGATTGAGTTCAAAGGCATCGGGTAATTCCACTTCGGTGATTTGCAGGGGGACAAATGTGAAATTTACACTGTCGTCCTCAAGTTCACAGGACATAAGTCCTATCAAAAGGAATCCGCATAAAATTTTAACCACTTTCTTCATAGTCATCATACCAATTTATCTGTTAGATGAAAACAAAGGGAAAAGGTTGCTTAATGCCTTATTTTTAATGGGCTTAGCGGTAGAATTAGTTGCTAAGGGTTTTTATTGCCTCTTTTATTTTGGTTTCTAATTCATCCAGTAGTTCTGGATTATCTAGCAATAAGGATTTAACAGCATCTCTTCCCTGTCCCAGTTTGGTGTCACCGTAGCTGAACCAGGATCCGCTTTTTTTAATAATATCGTATGCCACGCCCAGGTCGAGTATTTCACCAACCTTGGAAATCCCTGTTCCATACATTATATCGAATTCGGCTGTTTTAAATGGAGGTGCTACCTTGTTCTTCACTACTTTAACACGGGTTTTATTTCCCAGTACCACACCATCGGTATCCTTGATCTGGGTAGACCTTCGGATATCCAATCTTACGGAAGCATAAAATTTAAGGGCATTACCACCGGTAGTTGTCTCGGGATTCCCGAACATTACCCCAATTTTTTCCCGTAATTGATTAATAAAGACAACCGTACAATGGGTTTTGCTTATAGAGCTTGTGAGTTTCCGAAGAGCCTGAGACATAAGACGGGCATGAAGTCCCATCTTGGAATCTCCCATTTCCCCTTCTATTTCGCTTTTCGGCGTAAGGGCGGCAACGGAATCGATGATTACAATATCAATAGCCCCTGATCGGATAAGGTTATCGGTAATTTCTAGGGCCTGTTCTCCGTGATCGGGTTGAGAAATAATGAGATTGTCAATATCAACGCCCAGTTTTTGGGCGTAGAACCGGTCAAAGGCGTGTTCTGCATCAATAAAAGCGGCAATTCCTCCATTCTTCTGCGCTTCGGCGATGGCATGTAAGGTAAGGGTAGTTTTACCAGAGGATTCAGGGCCATAAATCTCAATTACCCTGCCTCTGGGATATCCTCCTACACCCAGCGCAATGTCAAGGCCCAAAGAACCTGAAGGAATGACATCAACGTCCTCTACAACGTGATCTCCCATTTTCATGACAGCACCTTTGCCATAGGTTTTGTCCAATTTATCCAGGGTTAATTTAAGGGCTTTTAGCTTCGCTTCTTTTTCGCTGCTCATTGGTATTTTTTGAAATTGAGTTAGGAAGCTAAATTACCATTTCTTTTTGCATATAACAATCACCGAAGCAACCTTTTTACAATTTTGACATCTCCTGTTTAGGAAAGCTTTTGAGTACATCACATATCCGGAGTTTTCTTAATTCTCCGGGCAACGTTGGCCATTACCTCATTAGAGATTCTATGAAAAAGGAAATAAAGTAGGAGTGGCCGTTAAAGAGTCTTGAATTTTCAAGGCTCTTTTACATTTGGCAGTCGCGGGAATATGTTTACTTTTGCCTAAAACATATTCTTTTTACTTAATTCATTGGTATAGCATGCAACTGTACAATACATTAAGTGCGAAGGAAAGAGCTGCAATAATTGAGGAAGCTGGTAAAGACCGCCTCACTATTTCTTTCTATAAATACGCACACCTGGGAAACCCGGAAATATTCCGCAATCATCTTTTTATAAATTGGAACGCCCTCGATGTTTTGGGCAGAATTTATGTGGCAACAGAAGGCATTAATGCCCAATTGTCTGTTCCTGCAGATAATTTTGAAGCTTTTAAAGCACATCTGGATAGCATCACTTTCCTCAAAGACGTTAGGCTAAATATTGCTATTGAACAGGACAACCTTTCCTTCTTAAAACTGAAAATCAAGGTGCGTCATAAAATCCTGGCCGATGGGCTAAATGATAATACCTTTGATGTCACCAACAGGGGAGTGCATGTAGATGCGGAACAGTTCAATGAACTTGTTAGCGATCCCAATACCTTAGTTGTGGATATGCGTAATCATTATGAAAGTGAAATAGGGCATTTTGAAAATGCCATTACGCCAGATGTGGATACCTTCAGAGATTCCCTGGACATCATTGAAAAGCAACTTGAAGATCACAAGGAAGATAAGAAACTGCTAATGTACTGTACCGGGGGAATCCGCTGTGAAAAGGCCAGTGCATATTATAAACATAAGGGATTTAAAAATGTTTTTCAGCTCGAAGGAGGAATCATTGAATATCCCCGCCAGGTACGAGCAAAAGAACTGCCGAACAAATTTATAGGCAAGAATTTTGTTTTTGATCACAGAAGAAGCGAACGCATTTCACCCGAAATCATCGCACAGTGTCACCAGTGTGGAAATCCGTGTGACACCCATGTTAATTGTGCCAACGAAGCTTGTCATTTACTTTTTATCCAATGTGAAGCCTGTGCCCAAAAAATGAACAACTGCTGTTCTGATACCTGCAAGCAGATTCATGAGTTGCCGTTTGAGGAGCAAAAGAAGCTGAGAAAAGGAAAAGAGGTAAGCAATAAGATCTTTAAAAAGGGCAGATCACCTGTATTGAAATACAAAAATTAGTCGGACGCTCTTTTTTATTCCATTTTTACTGAATGGACAGTGTATACTGCCAAGAGCCTAATGGGAAAAAATAGTATCTTTACCTTCAATGAATTAATTATGAACCTTTTTTGGCCAAATCGCTGGATTTTGTCAAATCAAGATACAAAATATGGGTTGCAACAGTTGTTCAACCGGGAAGGATGGACAGCCTAGAGGATGCAGGAATAATGGGACTTGTGGGTCAGATGGCTGTAATAAATTAACCGTGTTTGACTGGCTTTCCAACATGTCATTGCCAGACGGCCATAAGGCCTTTGACGGTGTTGAAGTTCGGTTTAAAAATAGCAGAAAGGAATTTTTTCAGAATACTGAAAATCTTCCACTTAGCATTGGGGATATAGTAGCTACTCAAGCAAAGTCCGGGCATGATATTGGAATTGTAACCTTAACCGGGGAATTGGTAAAGGTGCAGATGAAAAAGAAAAAGGCCTATCCCCCCCAGGAAGAATTACCTAAAATTTATCGCAAAGCCACACAGAAGGATATTGATAAGTGGCAGAAGTGCCGCAATCAGGAAGAAGAAATCAAAAAGAGATCGAGGGAAATGGCGATCATTTTAAAGCTGGAGATGAAGATTTCTGACGTGGAATTTCAAGGAGACGGGTCAAAGGCTACCTTTTACTACACCGCGGAAGACCGTGTAGATTTCCGGCAACTTATTAAAGATATGGCCAAAGCTTTCGGGATTCGAATAGAGATGCGGCAAATTGGCTACCGGCAGGAAGCCCAACGATTAGGAGGAATAGGTTCCTGTGGGCGGGAACTTTGCTGTTCTACCTGGTTAACAGATTTTAGGTCTGTGAGTACAGCGGCAGCCCGCTACCAGCAGCTCTCCCTGAATCCACAAAAACTTGCGGGTCAATGCGGTAAATTGAAATGTTGCCTTAACTATGAATTAGATGTCTATCTGGAAGCCCTAAATGACTTTCCTCCCCAATACAGCAAATTGAAGACAGAAAGGGCATTGCCTTTTGTCAGAAAACGGATATATTCAAGGAAACCCTGTGGTTCTCATATAAGGAGGACCCTTCTAACTGGCATGCGCTAACAAAACAGCAGGTAAAAGAAATCCTGGAAAAGAACAGGCGAAAACAGAAGGTGGAAAGCCTGGAAGAATACGCTGCAGAAAATCTTAAAGAAGACAAACTTATATTTGAAAATGTGGTAGGTCAGGACAGCCTAACACGGTTCGACAGACCCAAGCGGAGAAAGAAGAGAAATAATAAAAAAAGAAGATCCAACAAAAAACCCACGGCCAGAAATGCCTAGATCACTTATACTTATAATTCTTTTATTCATTTTGATGGCTTGCGGGAACGCTATGGTTTTTAGTGAGTATCAGACTACTGACAATGGTAGCTGGTCCAGGGAAGATGCCAAAGAGTTCCGTTTTTCCGAACCAGATACTATTACTCCCTATAATTTGTTTATACATATACGAAATGACAATTCCTATGCGTTCAGCAATCTCTTCCTGATCGCAGATTTGACATTTCCCGATGGAAGGATTATAAGGGATACCCTTGAATATGAAATGGCAAATCCGGATGGAACATGGCTGGGAAAGGGTTTTGGAAGTATAAAGGAAAATAAACTTTGGTATAAGGAAAACATCGTTTTTCCGATTACCGGCGTATATACTTTACGCCTTTCGCATGCCATGCGCGAGAATGGTAGTGTTGAAGGGGTCAATATGCTGGAGGGAATAACAGATGTGGGGTTTGAAATTCAAGGAAAAAATCAGGAATGACTAAGGCTAGGAAGAAAAAGAACTCGAAACCGCAGGGTTTTTTTAAGTTCATAAAGTGGTTTTGGATATTGTTTGTCACAGGGGTATTTGGCGTGTTCCTCATTTTCTTGCTAGCAGCATGGGGGGTATTTGGTGAGATGCCCACATTTGAAAGGCTCGAAAACCCACAGACCAATCTTGCCACTGAGATCCTTTCAGCAGATGGAGAAACCCTCGGAAAATTTTATCTGGATGACAACCGAACAAGGATCGCCTACGAAGATCTACCTTCTAATCTGGTGAATGCTCTTGTAGCTACAGAAGATGCCCGGTATTATGACCATTCCGGGATTGACGCCAGGGGAACACTAAGAGCTGTCTTTTTTCTGGGTAAACGAGGAGGGGCAAGCACAATTTCGCAGCAGCTGGCTCGGCAACTTTTTGTTGGTATCCGTTCCAAGAATAAGTTACAAGCCCTTACTCAGAAGGCAAAGGAGTGGGTCATTGCTACTAGATTGGAAAGAAATTATACCAAGGAAGAGATTATTGCTATGTATATGAATATATACGATTTTGGTTTCAACGCCGATGGTATCCGTTCTGCTGCAAAGATTTATTTTGGGAAAGAACCTAAAGATTTGAAAATTGAAGAGTCTGCGGTTCTGGTTGGGATGCTCAAGAACTCATCGCTCTACAATCCCCTAAGGCGTGAGGAACTGGTAAAAAACAGACGAAATACGGTTCTGGGGCAAATGGCCAAATATGAATATATCACTGAGTCGCAAAGAGATTCTCTTCAGGGGTTAAAAATGGACATCAATTTTAGTCCGGAGTCACATCGTGAAGGATTGGCAACTTACTTCAGGATGTATCTACAAAAGTTTTTAAAAGATTGGGTCAAGGACCATCCAAAACCTTCAGTGAATGGAGAGAATGAAACCTGGAATATCTACCTCGATGGTTTGAAAGTATATACAACCATTGATTCAAGAATGCAGGCTAATGCAGAAAAGGCGGTAGAGGCACATATGAAGAATTTGCAAGCCGAATTTTTCCATCAAAATACGCCAGAACGGAACCCCACTACCCCCTTCCTGGATTTAAAATCCGAGGAAATTAATAGGATTATGGAACGGGCTATGAGGGTTTCAGAACGTTGGAGGATCATGAATGAAGCAGGGAAATCCGAAGAAGAAATCAGGGCGTCATTCAATAAAAAGACTGAAATGACGGTGTTCGACTGGAATAGCGAAACGAAAGAAAAGGATACTGTTATGACCCCTATGGACTCCATAAGGTATTATAAAACATTCCTGAGAGCTGCCATGATGTCTATGGAGCCTCAAACCGGTCATGTAAAAGCCTATGTAGGGGGGATAAACTACAAACATTTCCAATATGACAATGTGATTCAGGGCGCGCGCCAGGCAGGATCCACCTTTAAACCTTTTGTATATGCGGCAGCTATAGATCAGCTTAGGTACTCCCCTTGTGATTCGCTTCCGGATAATCAATATTGTATTGAAGCAAACAAGCATGGAAATCCGGAACCCTGGTGTCCCAAAAATTCCAATGGGAAATATTCAGGTAAAAGTTACACCTTAAAACGTGCCTTGGCCAATTCGGTGAACACGGTTACTGCACAATTAATAGATAGGGTAGGCCCCAAACCAGTGGTTTCTATCGTAAAAAATCTTGGGTTAACGAGAGAGATCCCTGAAGTACCTGCCATAGCACTGGGCACACAAGAGTTTAATGTATATGAAATGGTAGGTGCCTACGGCACTTTTGCAAATTTAGGAGTATATGTAAAACCCGTAATGGTGACAAGAATTGAGGATAAAAATGGGCAGGTCTTATATGAATATGTGCCAGAGACTAAGGATGTTCTCAGCAAGGAAGTGGCCTATGCCATGATTAACCTTATGGAAGGGGTAACGGAAGGCGGTTCAGGAACCAGGTTGCGTCATAATTCCCAAAGCAATGAAACGGTTTACAAGGAAATTATTACAGGCTATCCCTACGAATTTAAGAACCCGATAGCCGGAAAAACCGGGACCACACAAAATCAAAGCGATGGTTGGTTTATGGGGATGGTTCCAAACTTGGTTACCGGGGTATGGGTAGGGGGAGAAGAAAGAGCCACACATTTCAGTTCCATATACTACGGACAGGGAGCTTCAATGGCTTTACCTATCTGGGCCTTGTTTATGAAGGAGAACTATGCCAATGAAGAATTGGGTATCTCCACTGAAGAATTTGAGGTGCCCGAGAATATGACAATCAATACCGATTGTACTAAAATTATTGAATCCCTGGAAAAAGACAATGAATTGGATGACGACCTGGACGACCTGGAATTCTAGAACAAGAACTTATCCCGCTGACAGCGGGATTTTTTATTTAAAAGCGTATTTTAGTAGTGATGCGACCAACGCATGCAATTCCAATGTAACGATTCATCATGATAAGAAAAACGGTAAAAAATGTACATGATGCCCTTGAAGGAGTGAAAGATGGAATGACCTTTATGTTAGGTGGTTTTGGATTGTGCGGGATCCCCGAGAATGCCATTGCCGAGCTAGTCAGAATAGGCGTAAGGGATTTAACCTGTATTAGTAACAATGCCGGGGTAGATGACTTTGGCCTGGGCCTTCTGTTACAAAAGCATCAGGTTAAAAAAATGATTTCCTCTTATGTTGGGGAAAATGAGGAGTTTGAAAGGCAAATGCTCAGCGGGGAACTAGAGGTGGAATTGACCCCACAGGGTACGCTGGCAGAAAAATGCAGGGCCGCTCAAGCCGGATTTCCGGCATTCTATACCCCTGCGGGTTTTGGGACAGAAGTTGCTGAAGGAAAAGAAACCAGAGAGTTTAATGGGAAAATGTATGTCCTGGAACATGCTTATAAAGCAGATTTCGCCTTTGTTAAGGCCTGGAAGGGAGATGAAGCCGGAAACCTGATTTTTAAAGGAACAGCCCGGAATTTTAACCCTTGTATGTGCGGAGCTGCCGGGATTACGGTAGCGGAGGTAGAAGAACTTTTGCCAGCGGGGTCCTTAGATCCAAATGAAATACATATCCCAGGAATATTTATCCAGCGAATATTCCAGGGAGAAAAGTATGAGAAGAGAATTGAACAGCGCACGGTTCGAACTCGTAACTAATGTAGAATCTGATCAAATCATATGTTAGATAAAAATGGTATAGCACAACGTATCGCTAAAGAGGTAAAAGACGGCTATTATGTTAATTTGGGGATTGGGATTCCCACTCTTGTAGCCAATTTTGTGCGGGATGATATTAGTGTGGAATTTCAAAGTGAAAACGGGGTTTTAGGAATGGGCCCATTTCCTTGGGAAGGTGAGGAAGATGCTGATGTAATCAATGCCGGGAAACAAACCATAACAACCCTCCCCGGAGCCTCATTCTTTGATAGTGCCACGAGTTTCGGGATGATTCGGGGGCAACATGTAGACCTTACTATTCTGGGGGCAATGGAAGTGGCAGAAAATGGAGATATAGCCAATTGGAAGATCCCCGGGAAAATGGTAAAAGGGATGGGAGGTGCAATGGATTTGGTAGCCTCTGCAGAAAATATAATTGTAGCCATGATGCATACTAACCGTGCCGGGCAATCCAAATTGTTGAAAAAATGCAGTTTACCCTTAACCGGCGTCCAGTGCGTTAAGAAAATTGTTACAAATCTGGCAGTGCTTGAGGTTACAGACCAGGGCTTCCGATTACTTGAAAGGGCCCCTGGGGTCAACATTGAAACTATCCAAGAGGCCACGGAGGGGAACCTGATTATTGACGGAAATATTCCGGAAATGCAATTGTAAAAGTTTTTCAGCTTTCTTAGAAATGGAAAGAACAAACAAATTTTTGTTTCCCAAAACAACAATTTGAACTAATTGTCGTTACAAATAATACCTTGTGTAAGAACCAAATCATAACCTATAAACTTATTTAAGTGCTATGGACGCCCAAATAAACCAGAGACCTGCCGAAGAGGAAGTGCAAGTCTATCGCAATGACTTTTACAGTGGCATTATAATGTTGGCGAGAAAATTATTTATGTTGTAGACGCCGGCAATCACAAAATGTAAAGGAGCAAATCTCAGATTTGCTCCTTTTTTGTTTTGATCACTATTTTTGATATGTGGAATTTCATATCAGAAAATGTAGCAAACAAGACCTTACTGCCCTTCACAGTATCTCCAGAAGTACTTTTAAGGAGGCATTTGAAGCCCAGAATAATCCGGAAGACTTCAAAAATTATATGGAGAAGGCCTTTTCCATAGAAACTCTGCAAAAGGAATTGTGTATTTTGGGGACTTCATTCTATTTTGTATTTATGGGAAATAGCCTGGCCGGGTACTTTAAAATAAATGAAGGCGAAGCTCAATCAGATATAAATGACCATAATTCACTGGAGTTAGAAAGGATCTATGTACTGGCCGAATTTCAAGGAAAAGGAATTGGAAGAAAGATACTTGGTGAAGTAAAGCAAATGGCAAAATTCAAAAAGAAGAAATATGTTTGGTTAGGGGTTTGGCAATTAAATCCAGAGGCCGTTAAATTTTATAAGACCAACGATTTTATCATTTTTGGGGAGCACCCCTACTATATTGGAAATGACCGGCAAATGGACTGGCTTATGCGTTTTGATATAGACCAACGAAATCAGTGTAAAACCTAATTATTTATTATGAAATTAAAAGTGATTCTTTGTTTCCTATTTATTGCAGGTATTTCTTCAAACCTGGTTTATGGACAATATTATTTTCCGGAACGCAATGCCAATTGGACGCTAAAATCTCCTGAGTCCTTTAAGATCGATGAGGCTAAACTTCAGGATGCGGTAGATTTTGCAATGGCTAATGAGTATTCTGGTTCAAGAGATTTGAGGATTGCAATTTTAAAGGGTTTTGAAAGGGAACCCTTCCATGAAATCCTGGGGCCTACTAAAAAAAGAGGAGGTCCTGCCGGGATTATTCTTAAGAACGGATATATCGTTAAAAAATGGGGCGATATAAAAAGGGTAGATATGACTTTTAGTGTTACTAAAAGTTTTCTCTCCACAGTTGCCGGGCTGGCGAAGGATCGAAATTTGATTGCAGATATGCAAGAACCGGTAGCCGATTATATCTGGGATGGCACTTTCAGGGGTCCGCATAATAGTAAAATTACCTGGGCGCATTTACTCCAACAGAATTCAGATTGGTCCGGGGAACTTTGGGGAATAAAAGACTGGGCAGATAGGCCGCCGAGAGAAGGTAATCTGGACGATTGGAAGTTCAGGGAGTTAAAAGAACCCGGAAGCGTAATGGAATACAATGATGTTAGGGTCAATGTCTTAGCCTATGCGCTTACCCATGTTTGGAGAAAACCCCTGCCTTTGGTACTAAAGGAATCTCTTATGGACAAAATAGGAGCTTCAACAACCTGGAGGTGGTTTGGTTATGATCACGCCTGGACGGAAATAGATGGTATTAAAATGAAATCGGTCACCGGGGGAGGACATTCCGGCGCAGGGATTTTTATAGCTGCCGAGGATATGGCCAGGTTTGGTTTACTATTTTTAAATAAGGGCAAATGGAAGCAGGAACAACTGCTCAGTGAGTCATGGATCCGGGAAGCGCTGCAGCCATCTGCACCCAATCCGAACTACGGCTATATGTGGTGGTTAAACAAGAAAGGGAGCCGACATTGGGAGGGCCTTTCAGAAAATATTTACTACGCTGCTGGTTTTGGTGGAAATTTTATTGTAGTAGACGAAGAAAACAATCTGGTTGTGGTTACACGTTGGTTGGAGCCCAGTAAAATCAGTGAGTTTATGAACAAGGTAAACGAAGCCCTGGATTAAATACGATTAAGGATTTCAATGGCTTGTAATAGGGTCTCTTCTTTTTTCGCGAAACAGAAACGCAATTGTTTATAATCTTTTTGTTGCAGGTTAAAAACGGATATGGGAATACTCGCTATACTGTAATCCCTGGTTAACCTTTCGGCAAAGGACACATCTGGTTCATCTGTGATATTGCTATAATCGAGCAGTTGAAAATATGTACCTTCGGAAGGGGTATACTCAAAACGCGATTCTTTTATTCCAGAGAGGAAAAGGCTTCGCTTTTCCTGGAAGTAGGGCCCTAATTCCAGATAATATTTGGGATAGTTCAAGTATTCTGCGAGAGCGCGCTGTATGGGATGGTTAGCGCAGAAGACATTAAATTCATGGATTTTTTGAAACTCTTTCATCAGTGGGGCAGGGGCTGCACAATAGCCCATTTTCCAACCGGTGACGTGATAGGTTTTTCCAAAAGAGGCACAGACCAGACTTCGTTCCGCTAGTTGTGCAAAGCGAGAAACACTCTCGTGTCGGTGCTCATCAAAAACCAAATGTTCATAAACCTCATCACTTAATACCAGGGTATTGGTGTTTTCTAAAAGGTCTGACATCTTAAGCATATCCTCTTCCGAGAGTACGGTGCCACTTGGGTTATGAGGAGTATTAATGATCACCATTCGCGTATTTGAATTCAGACTTTCTTCAAATTTTTTCCAATTGATCCGATATTCCTTGCCTTCCAATTGAAGCAGAACCGGTATTCCGCCATTGGCCTTAATGGCGGGTTCATAGCAATCATAGGCGGGCTTAAAAACAATGACTTCGTCTTTGGGCCAAACAAAGGCACTAATAGCAGTGTATATGGCTTGCGTAGCACCAACAGTAACGGTTATTTCTTTTTCCGGATGGTACTTTGCACCGTATAAGTCCTCAATTTTTTCCGAGATTTTCTCTCTTAGGGTATAAATACCTCCTAATGGGGCATATTGGTTATAACCTGCCTTCATGGCTTTGTTCACCAAATCAATGAGGAAGGCGTCTGGTTCAAAATCAGGAAATCCCTGGGAGAGGTTTATGGCTTTGTGTTCATGCGCCATCCGACTCATCTTTGTAAAGATATTGCTTAGGTTAAAAATAGGAATTAAAGTGGTCTTAAAACAAAATCCCCCGGAGATATCCGAGGGATTTACTGTAAACAGTTAGCAAACTAAATTATCCTTTGGCTGTTGCTTTGAGATATTCTCTATTCATCCTGGCAATATTTTCCAGGGATATACCTTTAGGGCATTCTACTTCACAAGCTCCGGTATTGGTGCAGTTTCCAAATCCTTCAAGATCCATTTGTCTTACCATATTCTGCACTCTATCCGCTGCTTCCACCCTTCCCTGAGGTAAAAGTGCAAACTGTGAAACCTTAGCTGAGGTAAAAAGCATAGCGCTGGCATTTTTACAGGCAGCAACACATGCTCCACAACCAATACATGTGGCCGCGTTAAAAGCATTATCTGCCATATCCTTTTCAATTGGAATGGCATTGGCATCCACAGTATTTCCTGAGGTGTTCACTGAAACATATCCCCCGGCCTGCTGAATTCTTTCAAAAGCAGATCTGTCGATTATCAAATCCTTGATTACCGGAAAAGCTTTGGCCCGGAAAGGTTCAATTACAATGGTATCACCATCATTGAACTTTCTCATATGAAGCTGACAAACCGTGATACGGGTATCGGGCCCATGAGGCCTACCGTTTATTTGCAATGAACAGGTACCACATATCCCTTCACGGCAATCATGATCAAATTCAACCGGTTCTTCTCCTTTGCTAATAAGGTCTTCGTTGAGTACATCGAGCATTTCCAGAAAGGACATATCTCCTTCAATTCCCTCCATGGTATAGTATACCATTTTTCCTTTGGAGGAAGCATCTTTCTGGCGCCATATTTTCAAATAAATTTTCATAGCTATTTATTTATAAGAACGAGTCTTTAATTCAATATTTTCAAATTTCAATTCTTCTTTGTGTAATACGGAATCTTTAGGAGCTCCTTTAAATTCCCAGGCAGATACAAACCGATAATTCTCATCATCGCGGAGTGCCTCGCCTTCCGGGGTCTGATATTCTTCCCTGAAATGGCCGCCGCAAGATTCGTTTCTTTCCAGGGCGTCCATTGCGAAAAGCTCCCCGATCTCTAAAAAGTCTGCAACGCGACCTGCTTTTTCCAACTCCTGGTTTTTTGAATCAGCAGCTCCTGTAACTTTCACGTTTTTCCAGAAATCCTCGCGCAGTTCAGTAATCTCATTGATGGCTTCTTTTAGTTCTTTTGCGTTTCGGGACATTCCGCATTTGTCCCACATAATCTTCCCTAGCTTCTTGTGGTAATAATCAACCGAATTAGTTCCACTAGTAGTCATTAGTCTTTCAATCTTATCACGGACTGCTTTTTCCGCTTCATCAAATGCAACAGAATCTGTTGGGATTGGCCCGGTTCTAATATCATCGGCCAAATAATCTCCAATGGTATACGGCAATACAAAATAGCCATCGGCAAGGCCTTGCATAAGTGCGGAAGCTCCTAATCTATTTGCTCCGTGGTCGCTGAAATTTGCCTCTCCTGCGGCGTAGCATCCCGGAATGGTTGTCATAAGGTTATAATCTACCCAAAGCCCTCCCATAGTATAATGCACAGCAGGGTAAATCATCATGGGCGTTTTATATGGATTTTCATCCACTATTTTTTCATACATCTGGAAGAGGTTTCCGTACTTGGCTTCGATTATTTCTTCTCCCAATTTCTTTACCGTTTTCTTGTCGGGCTCCTTCATTCCCATAGTGTAGGCCTTTTCACGACCATACCGATCAATTGCAGCAGCAAAATCCAGATAAACGGCTTCCCCGGTTTTGTTTACGCCATAGCCCGCATCACACCTTTCCTTGGCCGCTCTGGAGGCTACATCTCGGGGAACGAGGTTTCCGAAGGCCGGATACCTTCTTTCAAGGTAATAATCCCTGTCCTCTTCAGCTAACTCAGTTGGTTTAAGCCTGCCTTCTCTGATGGCCTGTGCATCCTCGAGTTTTTTTGGCACCCAGATTCGCCCGTCATTTCTCAACGACTCGGACATCAGGGTAAGTTTAGACTGGTGATCTCCGGAAACGGGAATACACGTCGGATGTATTTGTGTAAAACAAGGATTGGCAAAAAAGGCCCCTCTGCGGTGGGTTCTCCAGGCCGCCATTACATTGGCTCCCATACAATAGGTGGAGAGGAAAAATAAGTTCCCATAACCTCCGGAAGCAATAACAACGGCGTGCGCTGAATGCCTTTCAATTTCACCTGAAATCAGATCGCGTGCAATAATGCCCCTTGCTTTTCCGTCAACAAGAACAAGATCGAGCATTTCATGCCGGGTGTAGGACTTTATCTTACCCCTGTGTATTTGCCGGTTCATAGCCCCGTATGCACCAAGCAAAAGTTGTTGTCCTGTTTGCCCTTTTGCATAAAAGGTACGAGAGACCAGCACCCCGCCAAACGAACG
>CBDUAW010000010.1:0-16321 GCA_965365215.1 uncultured Eudoraea sp.
AACAGGAGCAATTTGTCGGCAAGGATACATTGGAGTTGGAGGATATTCATCAAAAGACCACAAAAAGTGATGCCAATTAGGTATGGAATTATAATTCAGGACAAAATTTTGTAGCTAAACAAAGGGAGTTTTTTTCATGAAAACGGAAGGAGATTCTCCTACATGTTTTTTGAAAGCTGCGTAGAAGGTAGATTTTGAAGTAAAGCCAACGGATGCTCCTATGGCCTCAACAGTTAAATGCTCATAATCATTACTTAGGAGTCTTTTCTTTGCTTCTTCTATCCTGTAACGATTAATGAAATCATTAAAATTCATTCCGGTCCCAGAATTTATAATCTTGGAAAGATAATTGGGGTTCACGTCCATAAGCCCGGCTAATCCTTTTAGTGAAACCGTTTTTTGCAGGTAGTAATCTTGGGTCACAACAAGAGATTTGACTTCTGCTAGTGACACTTGTCCTCCTTTGATTTTCAGGGTTTCATATTTATCAGCGATCCAGGAATTTTCGAAAAACCTCGATTCAAGGAAGAACAGGAAGGCCGTAAAAAGTACTATTATACTCTGAAGTATAGCAATGTAATGGTCTCCTCCGTCATCCTCATATTTCAGAAAAATAACAAGAACCACAATAAAAATTATGATGAGCGAAATTATTGTATTCTTGGAAAATAATAGTTTGCTGATTCCTTTGGTCCTATCGCTGCCTTTTTTGTCCCGGTTGTATTTTATCAATAGCCTTAGGGAGAGAATTATATAGATCACAAAACTGCCGAGTATCAACCATCGAAACTCATCCTTAATCAGCTGATAAGGATAGGTAGTCCCCGGAGGTACTTCTACCATGGGCAATGCTGCAAAATAGGCATCTACATAAGCATTGAGCTTTACAGGTAGAGGATGGAGATAATATCCTATCTGAGTTATTGCATAGAGCACCGCCGGTAAAAAGTGAAACCAATACTTCTTAAAATTCAGATGTAGCCTGAAAAGCAGTTCATATAAAAACAGATAAATGAGAGGGGCAAGAATCAACACCAAAGGCTCAGTACTATCATTAAAAGCCAGTGTATACTTCATATATCCGCTATAACAAAGAAAAACATCGAGTGCTATTATCGTCTGTATAAATAAAAACCAACCCAGGAACCTGAGCTCACGATTTTTGCTGGAAGATCTGATCGCAATAGCAAGGGATAAAAGTAACCCCATGATTATACCCGTAACCATAAAGTATGTTACTCCGTTATGACGGAGTGGTATCTGCTCCCATATGTCCTGAAAATAATGCACTATCTAAGCATGTTCATCTTTGTAATCCTTGAGATATTGCGGCCCTTCAAGTAAAAGCCTCACAATTTGTAAAGTGCCGTCATCTTTAGTGGCAATCTGCCATTTTATAAGGGAGATGGTGCCTTCAACTATTTCTATGCCCGTAATGCTCCGGGGGTGAACACAACTACCGTCGTTAAAAAAAGGGATATCTCCAGGTTCCGGGAATCTGGGCCGGTGCGTGTGGCCTGCTACGGTAAGCAACAATTGTTTTCGTAAGATCCACTTCTTTATTCGCTTCTCTACCTTAATGAGTTCTTTGTAATTTTTCGCCGGACTCGTGGGGTCAGCGATTCCCCAAACCTGCAAAGGTTTCCAAAGTACCCTTACAAGGAACCTCCCCCATCGCCAAAAGGTGTAATTCCACCAATCGGCCTGATGTCCGTGTACAAGGAATAATTCCTGTTGCGTACCCTCGTGTTCCAGGATTATGGCTTCTTGATATGTTATCCCCTTAAAGAGTTCCTTTTCCTTCTCATCAATGGGTTCAAAATAACTACTAAGGTGTTTTTCAACGTACTCCGGATCTTTGTAGACCATATCATGGTTTCCCCAAATCATATGAAGCCGGTCTTGCCTGTGAAATTCCTGTAATAGTTTATACACATTTTTATGGGCTTCAAAAATGGGTTCAAAATGAATATTTTCCCAAAGTTCATCCCCGTCTCCTAGTTCACAATAATGAAAACCTTCCTTAAAATAATGTCTAAGGGCATGGAAGTAGATATTCCGGTTATTGGCAAATTCATCAGCAAAACTATTATCACCTCTGTGGCAGTCGCTAAAGAGAATGAATTTAGATTTATCATTAAATTTCACCCTTTTGGCGTTTTCGTAAGCCCTATTTAACCTGTTATTTGAGGACATTTTTCAAATTTGTACTAATATCCAAAAAATAGACGGAACACCGTTAAAAATCCCCACCGGCCAATTTCTTTTGTTATTTTGTAATTTTGTAGGCACTTATTAGACAAATAGGCCATGGGACATGACGAACACAAGGATTTTCCATTAAAGCACCTGATAAGCTTCGAAAAGCTTCTTCAGCGCTATGAGATTATGGCCGATGGGGATGATGAATACCTGGCACAGAAGGCCAAATACATACTTGAGGCACAAAAGCCTTATCCGGAATTAAGGGAAGGTTTTACAGATTTAGGCCTGTTGGATAAATACAAGGATACCATTGATATCATCTTGCAAGACGCCTTTACAGAAGTACTAAGTGAAAATGAGATCAAGGCGGCCTCCCTTCCATATTTTAACCTTATTTTCAGTACCTCCAAAAGATTCCAAAAGATTCTCAATCAGGCAGGCAAGGATTATGAACCACAAATTCGGGACAGGGCTGAAGGAATAGATTATATCATGGCCAGTACGGTTATCCTTAGCTTTTACTACGGGTACCAGTTAGACTTTAGCAGACCTTATTTTTATGACATTCCTGATGCCAATGGGGTAATGCGCCATTACCGAATCTTGTACAATGCGGATTTTATGGATCTCCAGCCAACAGAATTGGCAAAAGAATTGACACAGGCAGATGTTGACGAACTCCTGGAAAACCCTGAAAACCTTGAGCTATGGAAAGAAAAAATTCCGCCGAATAGCTTTATATCCAAGGGATTTGTAATCTCCAATATGTTCGACGTAACGGCAGAACACACTATTTCAGAAATTAAATCAGCGCTGATTGCAAGTGATAAAAGAGGGAATGAGAATTTTATTACGGATCTGCAAGAGACCTTCAGGTCGTTTTTCAGGGCTAAAGACATTCGGGTTGGGTTCGTTACTTATGACCCAAAGGCAGATCATTTTCAGAAAGTAAACGGCAAGGGCATGAAGAGTTTTCTGCTGCATGGCAAGGATAAGCAAGTCTGTGACGAAGCGCTATGCCAGGGATCTTATCAGAAATTACTGGAACAGAATACCTATTTCGCTATTTCCGATGTGGAGAAGTATTATAAAATTTCGGAGGGGGTATCCCCTTATAAACCCCTATACAAACAGGGAATAAAGAGTGCCATTCTTGCCCCCATTGCCTCACAGGGGAAACTCTTGGGTGTTTTGGAAGTGGTTTCAACTACGAAGGGTTTGCTCAATGCCGTAAATGCAACCAAGTTAGACGATGTTATGCCCTATATTGTATCTGCGGTTATTCGATCTAAAATTGAGGAAGCTAACCTCATTGACGCTGTAATTCAAAATGAATGCACTTCTGTACATTCTTCGGTTTACTGGAGGTTTGAAGAGGAAGCCAAAAAGTTTATCCATAATCAACTGGAAGGAAGACAACCGGAATTTGAAGAGATTGTATTTGACCATGTTTACCCACTCTACGGACAGGTAGACATTAAGAGTTCTTCCCAGGCAAGGAATGAGGCTATACAAAAAGACCTGATGATCCAGCTTACCGAGATTAACAGGATTTTGGAGAAGGCCTGGCAAAAGAGCAAGTTACCTATCTATGAGGAATTAATGTTTAGGGTAGATAACCATGTTGAAGAAATTAAGGAGGTGTTGCATACCAATAGTGAACAAGGGATATTCAACTTTGTTCAGGAGCAGGTTATCCCGGTATTCCGGTACCTGAAGGAATCGGATTCAGAGATCAAAATATTGATTGAGAAATACGAGGCAACCATTGATTCCAATACGGAAACCTATTATGACCATCGTCGTAACTATGATCAGAGCGTAATGAAGATTAACCAGGAATTGGTGAATGTCCTGGACCAAAAACAGCTAAAGGCTCAGGAGATGTTTCCCCATTATTTTGAACGTTATAAGACAGATGGTGTTGAACACAATATGTATATTGGGGCCTCCATTGCCGGAGATCAGCAATTCAACACCCTCTTTTTAAACAACCTTCGTCTTTGGCAGTTACAAATTATGTGCGAGATGGAGAACAGGTATTACAACCTTAAGCCTGATTTACCGGTAAAGCTCAATGTTGCATCCCTGATCCTGGTATACAATACCGCATTATCCATACGCTTCCGGATGGATGAAAAGCGTTTTGACGTAGATGGAACCTATAATGCACGATATGAGATTATTAAAAAACGCATAGATAAATCCTATATCAAAGGCACAAATGAACGTGTTACCCAAAGCGGTAAAATGGTTATAGTATACTCCCAGAAAGAAGACGAATTAGAATATCTTCGTTATATAAAGTTCCTAAAGGCCAAAGGGTATTTTACCAACAATATTGAGATAGTGGAGCTCGAAGGCTTGCAGGGAGTTGCAGGGCTGAAAGCCATCAGGGCCGAGATACTTTACCATAAAGGAAAGGAATCTGAAAGCACCTATACGTACGAAGATCTTATGAAAGAATTGGAAGCATAGAGAAATATTATATTCTCTCCGGGCCAAAATACTTAAAGGCAATTCCAAAAGCGATTACTGAAACCACGATCCCAATCATAAATATGGTGTAAGTCCAGCGAAGAATCTTATACTTTCTGTTCAGTACCAATCCCAGAAAATACAGATCCTTGGTTAGGGATGAATAGATGTATTCCTTATCTTTTACCAACTCCTTGAGGGCCCATTCATATTCAGACAACTCCATTTGGTGGAAGTTTCCAAAGAAGAGTAAATTCACTTTCTTTTGTTTCACGTCATCTTTTGTAAACTTTCCCCGGGTAACATTAGGTCGGGTGGCCAGGACCGCCAAAATCATGGAAGCCACACTGAACACGATAAAGATAACCGTAGGGTAAATAAGGTAGTAGTTAGAAGGATTATCCAATTTGGGGATTAGATTAGACAACGCCAGGGAGATGATAATGGCATTGACAGATAACAGGATATTGGCTTTGGTATCTGCTATATCACTCAGTGTGATATGGTTTTTCAAGGTAACCCGAAATAGTGTCTGCACCCCTCTGTCCGGGCTCTCACTCTTATATTTGGCCTTAAGTTTTTCCTTCTTGGCAAGTTCCTTGTCTTTTTTCTTTTCCTTAATTAGCCGGCCAAGGTTTTTATCCTTCCCGGGTTGCCAGTTCTCTTTAGCAAAGTTTGTGTAAAAACGATGCTCATTTCTGAACATTTTTATATTCTCCTGTAGCCATTCCTGGGAGGAATAATCCGCAATAGCTAATTGGGAGAGTTCTTCGCGTAACAAATCGGCTGTTTCCCAGTACGACTTTTGACCAAAATGAGAACAGTCCGCGTCCCTTATGATCTCCTCACTTAGAGACGTTGGTTCATAATAGCGTTTAGTGGCCATTATATTCTTTTCAATAAATTGTATCTGCGCATCGGGATACCCTTGTTCTTCCAGGAAGTTACGGGCAATTATACAACTGTTCTTTTCGTGTTCCGTTGTTCCCCTGGTATATCCCGTATCATGTAACCAGGCAGCTAAGAGTAAAGCCTCTTGCTGCTCATCTGTAAGTTCATGATGATTCAATAATTCTTTAGTACTTTTAACTACGCGCTGGGTATGTCGCAAATTATGGTATAGGAATTCAGGATCGAGTTCATTTGATAATAAATTCACTACGAATTGTTCAGTTTTATCTAGTATTTCCGACATATTCATTTATTAGGGATTCCAAATTACAAAATTTGACGTTGAAGTTTACAAAACATTACGGCCTGCTGTTAATATTACTATTCAGTAGCTGCGCTACTTATCAGGCCAAATATGCAGATGTATCGGGCACAAAAGATCTTGATTCTACCGAGAAGCCTATACATTCTTTTTATCTCATCGGTGATGCCGGGAAGTCTCCTATAGGCGATTTAAACCCGGTATTGAAGCAATTCAAAAAAAGGCTAAGCCTTGCCGAAAAAGAAAGTACGGCCATTTTTCTGGGCGATAATATTTATCCTGCCGGTTTGCCCGATAAAGACAGGTTTCCGGAAAAATATGCCTTGGCCAAAAATCATTTGGATGCTCAATTAAGCACCGTAGAGGATTTTGAAGGGAGAACGGTTTTTATACCTGGCAACCACGATTGGTATAGTAAGGGGTTAAAAGGATTGAAACGTCAGGAAAAGTATATAGAAGATGCCCTGGACAACAAAAATGTTTTCTTGCCAGAAAATGGTTGCCCAATTAAGGAGGTTGAAATAAATGATCAAATTCTCGTGGTGGCCATTGATACAGAATGGTACCTTACCAACTGGGACAAACATCCCACCATTAATGATGATTGTGAAATTAAAACTCGTGAAAAATTCTTTGAGGAGCTTGAGAGTATAATAAAAAAGAATGCTCAAAAAACCACCATTCTGGCTTTGCACCACCCAATGTTTAGCTATGGTTCCCACGGGGGGCAATACGCATTAAGACAACACTTATATCCTACCAGTTCAAAAGTCCCACTACCGGTATTGGGAACACTGATAAATGTATTCCGGAAGGCCAGTGGCGCTTCAACTGAAGACCTACAGAGTAAAAGATACCGCGAATTACAAAAGCGAATAGTTACGCTTGCTCAGTTCTCGAACAAGGTTATCTTCGCATCAGGACATGAACATACCCTCCAATATATTGTTGAAGAGAATACTCCGCAGATCGTTAGTGGCTCAGGGGCAAAAAAAGGCGCTACACGATTGCTTAATGGGAGCAAGTTTTCTACAGGTAGAATGGGCTACGCAATATTGCAAATTTATTCAGATGGTTCCTCCCGGATAAGGTTTTATGGGACTACAGAGAACAATGGAGAGGAATTCCTTTTTACTGCGCAGGTATTACCCCCTGATAGGGAGATCACAGTATCAAAATACGATGACCACTTTCCACCTTATGTAAATGCGTCGGTTTACACAGAAGAAGAAACAAGTAAAAGCGGATTTTATAAATGGCTTTGGGGAGATCGATATCGAAATTACTACAGCACTCAGGTCAGGGTTCCAACGGTAAATCTTGACACCTTGTTTGGAGGCCTCAAACCCGTTAGAAAAGGAGGGGGGCATCAATCCAAATCACTGAGGTTACGGCATAAGAATGGAAAGGAATATGTAATGAGGGCCTTGAGAAAGAGCGCCGAATTATACTTGCAGTCCATGGCTTTTAAAGATCAATATGTGGTTGGTGATTTTGAAAATACTTATACTGAAGCCATTCTCAGCGATTTTTATACAGGCTCTCATCCGTATGCACCATTTACTGTGGGGCCAATGGCAGATGCCTTAGATATCTACCATACAAACCCTGTATTGTATTATGTGCCGAAACAGTCGGCTTTAGAAGAATTTAATACCCTTTTTGGAGATGAACTTTACATGATAGAGGAACATGTATCTGATGGTCATGAGAATCTCTCAAGTTTCGGGTTTGCCTCCAAAATTGAAAGTACTGATGATCTCCTTAAAAAACTACGAAAGGATGAGAAATATGTTCTTGATGAGACTTCCTATGTAAGGGCACGACTTTTTGATATGATGTTGGGCGATTGGGATCGTCATGTGGATCAATGGAGATGGGCAGAATTTGAAGACAAAGCTTCGGGGAAGATTATTTTTAAGCCAATTCCCAGGGATAGGGACCAGGTGTTTTCCATAATGGGAGATGGGGCATTGATGAATCTGGCCACACGTATCATTCCGGGATTACGATTAATGGAAGGATTTAATGAAGAAATCAGGAGTGTAAGGGGCTTTAATTCTTCTCCAAAAACCTTTGTCCTGGACAAGGCTTTACTTTCTGAAACTGGTTTGGATGTCTGGGAACAGCAGGCAAGGTTTATCCAGGAAAATCTGACTCCCGAAGATATAGATCTGGCACTGGCAATCTTTCCGGAGGAAGTGAGGGATAGTACTGTAGATCAAATCAAGAAAATACTACTGGAAAGAAAAAGTAATTTGGTGACCACCGCACGGGAATACCATGCCATTATCAACAAATTTGGGGTAGTGTTCGGCACCGATAAAGATGATTATTTTACCATAAATCGCTATGAAAATGACGTAACCCAGGTAATTGGTCAGCGGATTAAGGATGGGGATAAAGCAGATGTTTTTTATCAGAATGATTTTGACAGAGAAATAACCAAAGAAATATGGATTTACGGACTCGATGATAAAGATGTTTTCGAAGTAAACGGCAATAACAACTTAAGAGTAAGGATTATTGGAGGACAAAACAATGATGTATATCGTGTACGTTCTGGCAACAAAGTTACTTTGTATGACCACCGATCAAAAAAGAATGATTTTACCCAGGTAGTAAATACTAAAATTCGCCGTACGAACAACTACAAAACCAACACCTATATTTTTGAGAACATTAAAGACAATACCAATCAATTTACTCCCCTGATGGGAGCTAATCCGGATGACGGGTTAAAACTTGGTTTTACTAATGTTTACACCTATAATGGGTTTAATCAAAATCCCTTTACTCAACAACATACCTTTAATGCGGCATTTTATTTTGCTACTAATGGCTTCGATTTATCTTATAAAGGAGAGTTTGCCAATCTATTCCCAAAGTGGAACCTGGAATTAGCCGCCGCTTTTACCAGTCCGAATTTCAGTATTAACTTCTTTGGTTTTGGGAATGATACACCAAATTTTGATGATGATTTGGATCTGGACTTTAACAGAGTTAAAATTCAACAACTTTCTTTTCATCCTTCACTGGTATGGAGGGGTCAATTAGGGGCTAAATTCAGAACAGGCGTTTCTTATGAATCAATAGATGTAGAGGAGACCGAAGGGAGATTTATAAGTACCTTTTTCGATTCAACCGGAGAAGAAAACACAAAGGACTTTATAGGTATTGATGCTGCATATACTTATGAAAATACGGATAATACAGCATTTCCTACCCTGGGAATGGCCTCGTCCTTGCATATAGGATATAAGGCCAATGCCAAACAAACCGACCAGAATTTCGGTTACATTATTCCTTCTTTATCTCTGGATTATAAACTGGTTCCTAATGGCAGATTGGTTCTTGCCACCAAATGGAAAGCGCATTTCAATCTCGGAAATGGTTTTGAATTTTACCAGGGAGCGAGTATAGGGGCCAATGATGGCCTCAGGGGCTTTAGATATCAACGATTTACAGGAAAGACAGCGTATTTTCAAAATACGGATATCAGATTTAGCTTCGGAAGAAAGAAAACCGGTTTACTCCCCCTTTCTACAGGGATTTTTGGAGGATTTGATTATGGTCGAGTGTGGCTGCCAGATCTACCATCAGAAACCTGGCATACCTCCTATGGAGGGGGATTCTTCCTAAATGGGGCGGATATAATTTCTGCAAATTTGGCTGTTTTTAATAGTACTGACGGTATACGATTTGCCTTTGGTATTGGTTTTGGATTTTAAGGAGATAGGTTGAAAATGTTTAGATTGATTCTCAAACCAGACATATTCGGAAAATGACTAAATATGTTAGTAAGAAAAATTGAATATATTTTGATGGAGATATCAGGAAGGGTTTTGATAATTATGGTTCTGCTATTTAATTTTGGATGCCGAGAAAATACACAAAACCAATCAGTTTCAGATTCAATTAATGGTAACATTGAATGCCATCCAACAGGCGGAAGGGCCTCCCTGGTAGTAGATACAGCCAATGATTCATTAAACAAAGAACAATCCCAGGTATTTGATAGGGAAGGAATTGAATTGGAGGAGGAAGAATTGGCTGCCGTAAAGATGGTATTGATTCCCGGAGGGGAATTTATGATGGGGGCAGAGGGCAAACTTGCCTTGCCCAGAGAATATCCAAAACATCCTGTAAGGATTAAGGATTTTTATATGGATATTCACGAGGTAACCAATGCTGAATTCGATAAATTTGTGAAGGAAACCGGGTATGTCACAGTAGCTGAAAGACCAGTTGACTGGGAATCATTAAAAAAACAATTGCCTCCGGGCACCCCAAAGCCTCCAGAGGAAAACCTGCAACCGGGGTCCTTGGTCTTTACACCTCGCCCCGGAATTACCGATCTTAGCAATTACTTCCAATGGTGGGCCTGGACCAACTACGCAGACTGGCGACATCCGGAAGGACCAGGTAGTGATATTCTTGGAAAGGAAAATCATCCGGTGGTACATATAGCATTTGAAGACGCAAAAGCGTATGCCAAATGGGTCGGGAAAAGACTTCCCACAGAAGCCGAATGGGAATGGGCCGCACGAGGGGGCCTAAAGGATACTTCATACCCCTGGGGTGATAAGGACGTTAACGAAGCACCCTATGAATGCAATTTTTTCCAGGGATACTTTCCCTCACAAAATACGGTGGCCGATACTTATGAAAAAACAGCTCCCATTGGGAGTTTTTCCTCTAATGGATATGGCTTATACGATATGGCGGGAAACGTTTGGGAGATAACTTCAGACTGGTTCGATGAAAACTACTATAAATCTTTATCAACCACCGAAACAGTTACTAATCCCACAGGACCTGGTAAAAGTTATTACTCCGGGGCACCTTATGCCCAACATACGGTAATAAAAGGGGGCAGTTTTTTATGCAATGACAGCTACTGTGCAAGTTACCGGGTGTCCGCAAGAATGCCCCTTGAGGTAGATGCGGCCATGAACCATGTTGGTTTCAGGTGCGTTAAGGATCTTTAACTCGTTTGGTGTAAATGAAAACAATCAGTTTATAAGTGGGGATGTAGGGAATAAAACAGAGTTACTTCTTTATGATTTCCTTCAGAGAAAATCGGTATAGATTCCGCCCGGCCCCTCCACTCCACTCATCGGAGAGAAGCAGGGTACTATTATCGAGAAAGCAAACTGCTTCTAATTGGGTGGTAGCCCCGAGGTTTATGGTCTGAATGTTACCCTCTACGAAATGATCCCCTTCAAAATCTGTTATTATCCATAAGGTACCGTAGCCCAATAAGGCCAGTTTCTTCCCGTCAGCAGAGATGTCTGCCGCAGTAATCTGGCAGTTTCTGGGATCTGAACATGGAACAAAACTCCCAATCAATTCGGCCTTGTACTTACCTTTAACTGCCGGGATCTTATAGAATAGTGCTTCCCCTTTAAATGGCCGGCTGCGATCTTTTGTAACTACATAAAGGAAGTTATCCTTGTAGAATAATGCCTCTGCATTATATTTAAAGTCACTTTTCTTCGGAGGAAACTCCGTTTGTTCAGGATAGCTGAATTCTATTTTTTCGGCATCTATCTTATCTCCTTTTTCAATTGATGGATTAGGAATTTTGTAAATCACAAGATCTTTCCTGTCATTGCCGTTGTTGCCTATATCTGCAACGTATACATTTCCTGCAGAATCCCTGGCAAGGTCTTCCCAATCCCTGTTTTTGGCATCTTTTAGTTTTAGTTCCTTGAGCATTTTCCCCTTAAGGTCCACTTCATAGATTTTATCTGCATTCCCACTGTCTTCAATAACCCAGACACTTTTACCATCCATGGTAATCATCCCGGAGTTTTCATCAAGCTTTTTTGGAAGGTCGGCCAGAATATCAAGTTGGCCGTATTGCATACAACTAACCAGCAGAAGGCTAATGGAGCTGATAAAAATTTTATTGGTCATTTTCAACGATTGGCATGTAAACTTCGGCTTTCCACCGAAGGGCATCCCCACCAAGGGTAGGGTTATTGAAGAAAACTTCAATAGGAAGTCCTGTGACTTCGATCTCCTTTTTCGAAGCATGGTCCAATAAAAAATACCAGGCCCGATCTGAGGTAACATAGTTACCGTTATACTCGGCTTTTAGTGCTTTCCTGGATTGGATTTCCTTATAGACCAGGTCCGGATGTTCCGGCAAGGAGTCTGTTCTTTTAATGGGATAACAGAAATTGTATTTAAGCCAATCCTCCTCCCGGTCCCATGCTGTTACCTCAACCAGTGGCGGTCCATCTAATTGAAGCCCACTTTTAACCAGGATATTATTTAACAACGGATAATCTTTCATCATCCCATCTGCTTTTTTAAACTGGCTTGTACTCAGGCTTGTGCAGGCACAAAATTTCCCTTGAAATTCTTCAGGCTCCTTAAGGGTAACCCTAAAGCTCTCAATATGTTCTGTGAGCTGATCAAGGAAATCTTTTAGCGTTTTCCTAGTGCGCTTTTCAAAGTCCGTGTCAGCAAAGGGTACCTTTATTTTATTGCTCAGGCTGTTCTCCCGGTCCTTCACAAATACTTTTATGCTGGAGAGGGAATCATTCTCAGGAATTACTTCCCATTTATAAAGATGAGTAGAATCCCCAAAGGTGATCTCCTGTAATACGGAATGTAAACCCTCCTGTTCCAGGATCTGTGCGTTGGTGAGATTAGAATCCCAAAGTTTTAAGGTTTGTTTTATGGTACCCGGGAAGGTATTAACTTTCATCCTTACCATGTAGTCATATGGATATATAAACAAATACCAAAGCGCTCCCAGAGCCAAAACGGTCCCAATGAATAAAACGATTTTTTTCATGCTTTAATTTGAAGCTAGAGCAGTCTTGTTTTTCATTTTAAGGTTATCCAGAACAAATTTGCCAAGGCTCCGTCCCTGATTAACACCAATTTCCACTGCTGTACGGTAGTGAATCCCCCCGTACATCCGGCTAATAGCAGCCTCATCCGCCGCTTCATTAAAGGAGTTGAATTTTCTTATCGGCAAACCATAGACTACTTCAGTATCATCATCAAATGAAAAATTATCACCGAAGATGTCAGTCAAGGCCGTGGCCGCAGCACCTGAAACTACACTATGCCCGCTGGTGTATTCTGGAAATGGCGGAGTTTGTAGTACTGGTTTCCAATTGTCATCAAAGTGTTCATTTATGAGTGTTTCAGGGCGAATAAGGTTGCTCCGATATTTCTCATCCCAACAACTGATAAAGGCATCAGCAATAGCAATGGAGGTTTTTGTATAGGCATAGACCGTATCGTCAAAATTACTATCGCTCTTACGGGTGGCAATCTTCACGATGCCTATCCAGTGAGCTCCAGGTGTAATCTTTTTTGTGGCGAACATCAAATGTCCCCGGGTCACAGAAACATAAGGGTTACAATCCCAAAATTGAGCTATTTGAATCTCCTCAGATTCATCACCCTTCTCTGTAATCTCCATGCTGATATCATATACTTCTCTTACTTCGTTATAAAAAGGAGAGCCCTCCTCCATAGAAAAAGGTGGGGGAGGAGTGGGTTTAAATTGATTAGCCGAATCAATTACAAAAGGTCGTATTTTGTTCCAATGTGGTTCAATCCCGTCCATATAAGCGGGGGGAGTAGGCTGCCATCTGGACGGATCGTCCGTATCTACTGTAAATTTTGGCATAGTCCTGGTCTGATTGTAGTTGTCTTTATTCATCCAATCAGAAATATGTTCTGCTACCTGCAGGGCATATTCCCTTGAGTCGTTAAATTCCGCTTCGTTTTGTTCTGACCAGATCCCATAAAGGCTATCGCGGAAGGATTCCAATTTTTCCTCGGAAAAGATTAACCTTCTGCTTACATCCATATGTGCAATAAGTGCAGCCAGGGGATAATTTATGAGTTTATCTTCTTCAGGCTTGGGGATAGGAGTAAGTTCTCTGGCTTGTCCGGCAAGGGAATTAAAATCCTCATTGCTCAGGGCCACAATTTCATAGGCTGCAATATTTGGATATGCATAAATTCTACTCGCCACAGGAGGTGAAAATATATCGTGTATCATGATCTCCGTAACCTTGTCTACAGAACCATGGAGCTCTTCCGGCGAAATTTCTATTGGGGTAGTGGTCTTTGAACAGGAAGCCCAAAGCATAATTATTAATAACAATCCTAATTTCTTCATCTCACGTCAATTTTGAGTTAACAATTGATATACTTCTGCGCTATCATTATTTAAAGTAACCAATAGGTATTTTTTATCTTGTAAAGTGATGATATTGAGGTGTCGGACCGACTTCTCAGAGAGGTCTAACCCCATTTGGTGCCCCAAAATTACATCATTTTTCCCGGCTATCATAGCCCCTGAAAAGGAACCAAATCTGCCGTGATAGGGTTTCACGCCAAAATAGTTTCCTCCGGCCAGAACTTCATCTTTTCCATCTCCATTAAAATCAAATGACAGAAAAGCAGTAATAGGCGCCAACTGTAAATCGCTAATGGTAAATGGATGGAAGTGTAAATCTCCTTCTTTATTTTCCAACCATCCTGAGCGCAATTCCTCTACCTCATAAATCCTGGCCTGTTTCAATGCTTTGGGTTCTAATATCTCCTCAATATTTTTTCCTGCCATGCTTTGGTAGGTATTAAATTTTTTCCTCAGACTAACCAACTGACCTGATAGTCCGTCCAGGCCTTCAATGGGATAGTAGTCCCCATTAGTGTATCTGGCCACAAGGGTTTCTGTATTGCCATTATTGTCAAAATCTCCGTAGTACATTTTTAAAGGGTGCGTCTTGCTTGCTTTAAACTTTGTATTATCACCCCAATTACCCAGGAGAAAGTCCTTGTCGCCATCGCCATCCATATCAAAGGCTATGATCTGTTGCCACAACCCTGTCAAAGATGCTTTGAATGGGAAATACTCCGTGAGTGTCCCTTTATTATTTCGGTAAAATTTAGGGGCCATCCATTCCCCGGTTAGGATAAGTTCAGGGACGCCATCCTGGTCTATATCTTCCCAAATGGCATGGGTAATCATTCCAACTTCCAGCAGCGCTTTATTTTCAAGAATGCTAAACTCCCCTTCCTTATTTTCCAGCAGAAATGATGGCGGGGTCTTGCCAAAATCATTAGACCTGGCATAACTCCCCACAAAGAGATCGAGATCGCCGTCCTCGTCAACATCAAAAGGTGCAATTACCGAGGCATGCTCGTAATAATCCGGGATGGATCTCTTGGAGAATCCAGAATCTTGCTGTACAAAATAACTATCCAGTAGTGGTTTGGTCTCATTAAAGAAATCGCCTCCTCCTGTGCCAAGGAAAAGATCGTTTTTACCATCCAGATCCAGGTCTGCGATTAAAGCCGAAACGTCTTCGTTTATTGAGTCTTTTTTAAGTTCCGGATAAACTGCTGCTATATAGGTAGAATCTGACTGCAGAAAGACTTCGGATGGTATGAACTTAGAGCCACCGAAAAAGAGGTCCTGTTTCCCGTCCCCGTTAAGGTCTCCCACAGCAGTAGCAGGGCCCTTATCCGATATCTTATAAGGGATAAGCTTCTGACGGTTGAAATCCACATAGTTATCTTCTTTATGGACAAAGGTAATCCCCAGGTTACCCTCAACTTTTTTGAACCATTTCTTGGTCTCCGGAAAAAGGCTTTCATAGTTAAATGGGCGCGAAGATTCAGGACTAATAACCAAAGTATTGTTGGTGGCGACTTCCCGTATGACCTGATAGGTTTTATCTGGCCAGACAATCAATAACGAATCAACTTTTGGCTGCTGGTCATAGCCAAAATGCAAGAGTGGTTCCGAAGACGCCTGAAAACCCCTGACGGGATAGAGCTCCTTATATTGTAAAATGCCCTGATGATATGAAAACACCTTGGTCCCTATTCCATGGGTATTGGGTTTTGTATATTGAAATTTAAGCTTGAGATACTTGGCTTTTTCATCCGTTTGGTTAATATAAAGTGTCGCTTCCTGATTGATATTATTGGTTACCAGGTCTAAATCCCCGTCACCATCCAGATCCCCGTAGGCCGTGGCCCCTGAAATGAGGGTGTCTTTTCGGATAGCGCTGGCGGAAAGATCTTCAAATCGCCCGGAAGAATTTCCTTTAAAGTAATAATTATGTACTGCTCCGGACGGCATCATATTCAGGGCCTCCTGGTCTACCAATTTTGTATTGTTGATCTTTTTTTTGATTTGTTCATCAGAGACAAAATTGATAAAATCCAGGTCATTCGGACGTTTGGGAATACCATTTGAAATAAAGAGGTCTTGTTCCCCATCCTGGTTGTAGTCGGCAAATAAGGCGCTCCAACTCCAGTCTGTGGCGGCAATTCCACTTTGTAATGCTGTTTCCGCATAATAGGAACCCGGGCGGTTAATATGGAGCATGTTCCTTGTGAACTGGTAATGGTATCCATAACGTTTGATACGCA
>CBDUAW010000011.1:0-16272 GCA_965365215.1 uncultured Eudoraea sp.
GAACCGGAGGTTGCCGCGGAAGTAAAGCGGTAAGGGGGACCCGCAGAGCTCGCCGGGCGACCAGGGTCAAGAGCGAGCCCACGCTGACCAGCAACGCCAGTTTCAAGCCCATAGATCTGTGATACCCTGGGCCATGCCCACCTATTCTTTTGTGATAGACAAGCCGATAGAAAGCATAACAGCTATAGTGCTAGACCCTTCACAATTAATGGCAGACGTAAACAGGGAAAACAATATTTGGCAGGCACAATAAAATTTGCACACAGAAACAGGGGAGCTATTTTTCCTAACGCATTTTACGGTACCACCAGGTGCCCCTGTACATGGAATTCTTGGCAACCCGTTCCCGGTTGCTCAGGATCATATGGGTTTCGTCTAATACGCGTTCTCTATATCCCAGCAAGTGAAAGAAAGGTTTGCTGAAGAACCGTGCCACTTTCAGGTTTACCATAAGGTTTTCCGTTTTGCCATTTGCCCTTGAGATCCCCGGGAGAACGGTAAGGAAGGAATCAAATTTTATCTTTCTGAGGAAGGCCGACAGGCGTAGCGCCCACTGGGGTATTTTGCGGATCAAAAAGAAGCCCTCTTCTCCCTGTTTCTGATACAGCGGCATGAATAATATACTGTCTTTTTCAGCTTCTATTTCCACCCCATTGTGCCTGGCAAAGACCGTCCCTTTTTTCAGATCGTCGAAACTCTGTAGTCCCAATAGCGTTTCAAAAGAATCATTGGGTTTTATTTTGTGCCTGTGGGTCACCTCATAAAAAGTGTTGTCATTTTGTGCAGATGCCTTAAGTTGTCTGTAAAAAATGGCTTCCTCGGGCAACTGTTCCTTCTTTAGGACATTGGTATACAACAGCGTAAGCCAGGTAAATGCAATGCTGTTTTTTTCCGCTTCGTCTGTAAAGTGTTGTCCGGATTCAAAACCCATGGACACATAGCCGTGTTCATTGATATGGCTGAGCAGGGGGCCCTCCAGGTATTCTTCGATCCCCAGAATTACGGGAACGGGAAAGAGGCTGGAAAATTTACGGTTGATCACCGCGTCGTTTATGGTAATAAAGGGAAGGGTTTCGCTGGAGGTCGTGTGAAAATCTATGAAATAGAAGGGTGGCGGTTGGTTCGTAAGCATATTCCTTAGCAGCGTGTAAATCTCGGCCAGCTCATTTTCTTCATGGCTTCGGACTTCCTTCCCTTTTTGCTTTATCTGATCAATTCCTGCCTGTGTCCACATCCGGTTCAAATCTGAAATCAGAAAACGTTGTTCCCTTAACAAAGCAGGGATATTACCGCGGATACCATACACATTGCCGTTGGTTACGGTCTTGTTTTCCTCCAGAATGGAAAACACGTGTTCCAGTGCCTTCACTCCGGATGGTTCATTGCCATGGATCCCTCCAAAAAACACCAAAGTAGGTCCCTGCCCATTTCCCTCAAAATGGCCAATTATACGATCTGTGGCGATGTCCTCGGGGGATGTCAACGTAACTTGGGACATAAATTATAGGTCATTGGAAGTAATTATTCCAATTAGTTTTTTGCCGTGTACCACAGGTAAACAATTTATCTTATAAGATTCCATTATATTCCTTGCTTGTTCCAACGCTGTGTCTGCGGTAACGGTTATCAAGTCTTTTTGCATCAACTCTTCTATGCTCTTTTTTAGTTCCTTCGGATTCTCCAAATAGTTCTGCACATCGGTCCAGGTTAACAAGCCTGTTAGATCCAATTCGTCATTCAAAATTGGAGCGTGGTGAATATTCTTCCATTGCATCATTTTTAATACTAGTTCTGCACTATCATTCTCCTGTGCTGTAAAAATCTTGGTGGTCATAAAATCGCGCACCGTACGAGCCTCGTCAGGGATAATGTATTCATTGCCCCTAGGCAGCTGCCAGGCATCAACGGTATATCTTTTTTCCTGTCGGTCATACATGGTCGCTACCAGGATCTTTAGGGCATCCGGGGTTGTATTGTTGCGTTTTAGTTTTCGGAAGGCTTCAATGATCCACCTGGAACCATTGAAAGATTTGATCCGATTTTCAATTATAGAGAGATAGCGTTCGGCATCTCTCGGGGCAACCCCCATGCTGTACAACCCTCTGTAGGCCATTGGCAGGAGGTGATCCATTAAAAGTTGATGGCTGCTAATCAATTTGCCGTCCCAATAGAATTGCGCGGCCATACCATAGCGTGCGGCATTAAAGAAATTACTTTTTACATCTTTGAACTCCATTACCTGATCTACCTGTTCAAAAGCTTTAGGCCTGCCCATCATAACCCCTACCCACAACATCATATTTGCTATTTCATCATCGGTTGTTGGGCCGGAAGGCATGTATCTGTTTTCGATCCTCACATGTGGCTTTCCGTCTGTTACACCGTAGCAAAGACGGTTCCAGCGATATATAGTGCCATTATGTAATTGCAGTGCTCTAAGTTTTGGTATTTCACCCTGTTTTAATTCCGAAAGGCTGTCGGAATCAAAGTCGGTTGTCAGTAGGCTTCTGAACTGGATGATCCCGTCTTTAAAAAAGTCGGCCACAGAGCCTTTTACCCAATCGGACCCAAAACTTACCCTTGATTCCTTTTCATTGAGAATAAAAGTGCTTGCACGGGTATCTACGCTCTGAGTGAACAGGGCTATCCTGGTTTCTTCCCATAATTCCTGTCCCATTAATAATGGCGAATTAGTACAAACAGAAAGAATAGGGCCCGAAACGGCCTGCGCCCAATTATAGGTATTTGCGAAGTCATCCGGATCTATCTGCAAATGCGATTGAAAACTGGTGTTACAGCCTTCGTATAAGATGGTGTCGTGATGAAGGTTTACCTCATCAACCCCCTTGATATGTAATTCAATGTCTTCACGGCGAATGTCTTTTATGGCCTCGTTTAAAACGCGGTATCGAAGTAAGGGAGTCATATAGTCCATCCCAAGGAATGGGGTGTCTATAGTAGGGAGAATCCCGGTAAGTACTACTTTTACGCCATGTAGTTTTCCTGCTTCCTTTGCTTTTCCCAAACGCTCATTGAGTTCTTTGTGCAAATCTGAAAAACAGCTTCCCTGAAGAACGCGTGGATCAAGATTAATTTCAAGATTATATCGGGTAAGTTCGTTGGTAAAATGGTCGTCATCTATATCTGCTAATACCTCATCTGCTTTGTCTGAAGGGTTCCATTGTTCATTAGCAAGGCAAAACTCCTGTTCTGCGCCTATGTGGATAGGGGTTTTTTCAAATTGCCCTTTCTGAAGCATCTGATCCAGTGCCTCAATATCGCCAAGTAATTGTTCTATATATTCAATCTTTTGAGAAGAAGCCGACAACTTCTTTACATTGAGTTCTCCCATATGGCTTGGAATTGATGACTAATGATTTGAAATATAATCCAATGCAAGGTAAAATCCTATTCTGGGTATAAATATGATAATTGTCATGGTGTTGGGCCTGGTATTTATTTCATAATTTTGGCATTCTATGTCCTTTACATTTCCCAGGAAAGAAAAGCTAAAAAGCAAAGTTTTACTTCAAAAGCTCTTTGAAGAAGGGGATACTGTTTCCAAATACCCTATCAGGCTTATCTTCCTGAACACTCCACTGCCAGAGGAGGTTCAGTTCCAGGCGGCGATAACGGTACCTAAAAGAAACTTTAAAAGTGCCGTAAAACGCAACCGGATAAAACGGCTAATGCGGGAGGCGTACAGGCTCAATAAACCCTCCTTTTTTAACAAAGTGGTGGGAAGCTATGCCCTCCTATTTTTATATCTTGGGAAGGATACGCCCTCCTTTCAGCTTGTTGAGAAGGGTATAAAGGAAGTATTAGAATCATTTATTAAAGAGATATCGAATGAAAAAGCGGATTAACAAAAGGGTTTTGGCGCCTTTATTAGCAGTGGTAGTGTTTGTGGTGGGAAGTAGTTTTAAGACTGATTTCTTCGAGATCGCTAAACAAATCGAAATCTTCACCACCTTGTTCAAAGAACTTAACATGAATTATGTGGATGAGACCAATCCTGCAGCCTTAATGGATACGGCCATCAAAAATATGTTGGAAGAACTTGACCCCTACACCAAATTTTTGAACGAGCAGGATGTAGAGGCTTACAAGATCAATAACTCCGGAGAATATTCCGGGATAGGAGCACTGGTTCGCTCTTATGATGAAAAGCTTCTGATAATTGAACCTTATCAGGGATACCCTGCAGATCTGGCCGGACTCAAGGCAGGTGATGAATTAATCAAAATAGGGGACATTCTGATCTCCGATTTTAAGAATGATGCTACCGAGCTCTTAAAAGGAGCCAATAATACTTCAGTTGAAGTGACTTACAGAAGACAGGGGGTCACCATGACAACCACTATTAAAAGAGAGGGCATTGAAGTTGATGCCGTTCCCTATTACAATATGGTTGATGAAGAAACCGGTTATATTGTTCTCTCCCGTTTTAACGCCAAAGCATCTTCGCAAACCAAAAGTGCCCTAACGGACCTGAAAGGGAAAGGTGCGGAGCGAATTATCCTTGATCTCAGAGGGAATCCGGGGGGCTTGCTCTCAGAGGCCATTAATGTGACCAACCTGTTTGTTCCTAAGGGGGAGCTCATTGTAACCACCAAATCCAAGGTGAAAAAATTCAACAGGGAATATAAAACCAAGAACCAGCCCGTAGATAAAGAAATACCCCTGGCAGTCCTGGTAAATGGCAGCAGTGCATCTGCCAGTGAAATTGTATCTGGAAGTTTACAAGACCTGGATCGTGCTGTGATAGTCGGCGCCAGAAGTTTTGGCAAAGGACTGGTACAGCGCCCGTTGCGATTAACCTATGGCACCCAGTTAAAGGTTACTATTTCGCGTTATTATACCGCTTCTGGCAGATGTATTCAATCTCTGGATTATTGGAATAGGGATGATCAGGGAAATGCAGTAAGAAATACCGAGTTCAGGGATTTTAAAACCCGCAATGGCCGGAAAGTTCAGGACGGAGGGGGCGTGATGCCCGATGTGGAAATCCCGGTTTTAAAACAAAATGCCCTCACCAAGGCCCTGGTTGCGAACAATGTAATTTTCGATTTTGCCACTGATTATTATTACAAAAACGAGGTGGCCTCAGTAGGTGATTTCAATTTTGATACAAATGATTTTGAAGCTTTTAAGAACCATGTTGCCGCAAGTGGGTTCAACTTTGAAACTACTACGGAGAAGGCTTTGAAAGATGCCATGAATGAGGAAGAAGACAACTTACTGGGAGAAAACATGAAAGATAGTTATAATGAGTTGTTACGAAAAGTACAGTCCGAAAAGGTTAAAGCTATTGGTCGGTTCAATAAGGAGATTCAAAAGCAGCTTGAGGACGAAATCCTAAAGCGATATTTTTATCGCAACGGCCTTTATCAACATTACCTGAAAAATGACGATGCAATTCTGACGGCCGTTTCCATTTTAGAAGACCCCAACCGATATAATGGGATTTTACAATAAATGACCCACACGACCAACTTTATAAAGTGGAGAGTACTACTCCTTTTAATGATTGCCATGTTATCCTTTGTGGCTTGCAATTCAGGAAAGGCAGAAAAAGAACCTCCTTTGAAAAAGGACCCTCGGCTACAAATGGGAATATCCCTGGTTGTGTTGGGCACCTTGCAAGATGGCGGGATACCCCATATGGGTTGCGAAAAAGACTGTTGCCGTCCTTACTATTTTGCGCCAGACCCTAATAAAAAAGTGGTTTCCCTGGGGCTGGTAGATCATAAATCGCAGGAAGCATTTTTATTTGAAGCTACCCCGGATATCAGTGCGCAGTGGAAAACTTTAAAGGAACACCTTCCTGAATATTCAATTAATGCTCCTAAGGGGATTTTTTTGACCCATGCCCATATTGGTCATTACTCGGGCTTACTGTTCCTGGGAAAGGAAGCCTGGAATTCCAAAGGAGTCCCGGTATATGCCATGCCTAGAATGAAAACCTATCTGGAAACCAATGGGCCGTGGGACCAATTGGTTGGCGACAGCAACATCTCATTGGTGCAATTACAAGCTGAAGAAGCACTGAGCCTTAATTCCGAAATTGGTGTTGTTCCGTTCCTTGTGCCGCACAGGGACGAATATTCTGAAACGGTGGGGTATAAGATAATTGGCCCTAACAAATCAGCACTATTCATCCCGGATATTGATAAATGGGAGAAATGGGAAAAGTCTATCGTTGAGGCTATTGCAGAAGTTGACTATGCCTTTCTAGACGCCACCTTCTTTGATGCGGCCGAGATTAACAATAGAGATATCAGCGAAATTCCCCACCCTTTTGTGGTGGAAAGTTTTGAGCTGTTCAGCGCTCTCCCCGGAGATGAAAAGGCCAAGGTTCATTTTATCCATTTTAACCATACCAATCCTTTGGTAAATTCAAATGGAGAGGCTTATAAAATGGTATTGGAAAAGGGCTTCCAAATAGCCAGAATAAACCAGACTTTTGAACTGTAAGTTACATGAGCCCCGATCAGCAACAAAGTATTGGCCAGGTAATAGGATCTCCCATCAGACACATCAAGGCCTTATCCGGGGGGGATATTTCCAGTGTTTATCTTCTGGAAACCCACTCTGAAAGGCTGCTTTGTAAAATAAACGCCGGGCCATTAGCCCATGAGATGTTCCTTGCCGAAAAAAAAGGCCTAATGGCCCTGCAGGAGACCAACACCATTAAATGTCCTTCTGTTTTCCATTGTGAGCAACTACAATCTGGTGCCTGTCTGGTAATGGAGTTCATTGAATCGCGCTCCCCCACAACCAAAGACATGCAAAAATTCGGGGAGCAATTGGCTGCCTTGCATTCTGTGACTGCTACCTCTTTTGGCTGGGCGGAGGATAACTTTATTGGCAGCCTCGGGCAAAGTAACCGGCCTAACCAGAGTTGGGTAGATTTCTATGTAAAAGAAAGACTTATGCCTCAATTAGAAATGGCACGGAAGAAGCAGCTGTTGTATGAAAACGACCTAGTGACGGGTAAACGACTTAAACGTTGCATAGAAAAGTATTTCCTAAATATAAGGCCTGGTTTGTTGCACGGCGACCTTTGGGGGGGTAACTATCTAATTACAACAAAAGGCGAACCCTGTCTTATAGATCCGGCTATTTATTATGGTGACCCCATGGTTGATATTGCCATGTCTCGCCTGTTTGGGGGCTTCACCAATGCATTATACAAAGCGTACGAAGCCAATGTTGACAAAATTGAATATTACGAGGAAAAGGTGGAGCTTTATCAACTCTACTATATCCTTGTTCATCTGAACTTATTTGGATCGTCCTACTATGCCCAAACAAGGCGCTTGTTAGACAAATATTTTTAATCCGCAATGCACGTTCCCCGGTTCTTCCCATCACTTGCTGTTATTCTGAAAGAAATAAATTAACTTAAGGCCTATGAAAAAAGTTCGTGTATTAGTAGTAGGCTGTGGCAATATGGGCACCAGCCACGCCAGGGCTTATGCACAATTATCGGGCTACGAACTGGTTGGGCTGGTAAGCAGGAAGCCTGAAAGCCGTGAAAGACTGTCCGAAGAATTAGGTGGAGTTGCCACCTTTTCTGATTTTACAAAGGCATTGGCTGTTACAAAACCAGATGCTGTTTCCATCAATACATATCCGGATACCCATGCGGAATATATTGAAGCAGCCCTGATGGCCGGAACCCATGTTTTTGTTGAAAAACCGCTGGCCCTGACAGTGGAACGGGCAGAGCAACTAGTGGCCCTGGCCAGGGAAAAGAAAAGAAAACTAATGGTGGGGTATATCCTCAGGGTGCATCCCGCATGGGCGAAATTTGTAGAAATTGCCAGGAGTCTGGGAAAGCCATTGGTGATGCGGATGAATTTAAACCAACAGAGTTCCGGGCCACAGTGGTATACCCATAAACAATTGATGAAGTCCATGTCGCCTATTGTAGATTGTGGAGTGCACTATGTGGATATTATGTGTCTTATGACAGCATCCGAACCAAGCCGTATCAGTGCTATCGGGGCCAATCTCAGCAAGGAGATACACCCGGACATGTACAATTACGGCCAACTACAAGTATGCTTTAAAGATGGGTCCGTGGGCTGGTATGAAGCCGGATGGGGGCCCATGATAAGTGAAACAGCGTTTTTTATTAAAGATGTAATTGGGCCCAAGGGCTGTGTTTCCATTGTAGAAGACGCCAAAGGCGATTCGGATGATATTGAAGGGCATACCAAAACTGGTCGACTCAAACTTCATCACAGCGAATTAAATGAAAAAGGGGAGTTTGTACACAAGGATGAATATATTGATACTTCTGACGAACCAGACCATGACGGACTATGTTTGTTGGAGCAAGCGCATTTCTTAAGAGCAATAAATGAAGATCTGGACCTTAATCAACATATGAACGACGCCATAAACAGTTTAAAAATTGTCCTTGCTGCTGATGAATCCTATAAAACGGGGAAAACCATAGCGCTTTAAAAAAATTTGAATGAGCCTGGAATTATTTCGTCGTGCGGAAAAGTATAAAGAGAGAACTGCAATTGTTTCCAGTGGTAATTCGTATTCATATGGCACCTTATTAGACCGAGCCCGTAACATTGCTTTAGAATTATTAGAGGGTGAGGCCGATCTTAAGGAAGCGAGAATTGCATTCCTGGTTTCCCCTTCCTTTGAATATACTGCCTTGCAATGGGGAATATGGGCAGCAGGCGGAATAGCTGTTCCCTTATGTGTACTGCACCCCCTACCCTCCCTGCAATATGTCATTGAAGACACCCAGGCCAAATTGGTGATTGCCGAGGAGGCATATTACGAGCTGTTGAAGCCACTGGAGAAGACTGTCAATGTCCGGGTACTACGCCTTGGGGATATTTTAAACAATAGTAATTCTTTTAAATCCTTGCCCGAAATCTCGCCCTTTCGCCGTGCTATGATTCTTTATACCAGTGGTACTACCAGTGACCCCAAAGGAGTGGTGTCTACCCACCAAATAATTTATAATCAGATAACCACCTTAACCCGGGCCTGGGAATGGGTCTCAGAGGATTATATTTTAAATGTCTTGCCCTTACACCATGTTCATGGGATCATCAATGTGATGAGCTGCGCCCTGTGGAACGGAGCTTGTTGTGAATTTCTTCCCAAGTTTGAGGCAGAAAAAGTCTGGGAGGTTATTGCGTCCTCGAAAATTACGGTTTTTATGGCTGTTCCAACTATTTACTATAAACTTATTGCGTTTTGGGAGGAGCAGGAAGCCTCAAAACAAAAAGAATGGTCTATTGCTGCTGGAAATTACGCCTGATGGTTTCAGGTTCGGCCGCCTTACCCGTATCTGTGCTGGACAAATGGAAATCAATAACTGGACAGGTGTTGTTAGAGCGGTACGGGATGACCGAAATAGGTATGGGGCTTTCAAATCCATATCGAGGAGAGAGACGAGCAGGGCATGTGGGAAATCCGCTTCCCGGGGTTGAACTAATGCTGATAAATTCGGATGGCGAAGCCGTTGCCGAAGGAGAGCCTGGAGAGATCCTGATCAAAGGGCCTTCTGTTTTCAAGGAATACTGGCAAAAGGCAGTTGCTACCAAGGATGCTTTTACCGAAGAAGGTTGGTTTAAAACCGGCGATATAGCTGTTTACAACAATGGGTCTTACAAGATCCTTGGCAGGAACAGTGTTGACATAATAAAATCAGGGGGATATAAAATTTCCGCCCTTGAGATAGAAGAAGTTCTCAGAAAGAATGAGTTGGTGGCAGATTGTGCAGTTGTGGGCCTCCCAGATGAGGAATGGGGAGAAATTATTGCTGCCTGTGTGGTACCGGCTGAAAGTGATCCAAACCCGGAACTCCTTCAAAAGTGGCTTGGTGAATACCTTCCAGCCTACAAGATCCCCAGGAAAATTAAGTTCCTGGGAAGTTTGCCCAGAAATGTACTGGGAAAAATTACCAAGAATGAACTTAAAGCTTCTTTCTAAATGGATTTTCTAAGCTTTCTTCCATATATAGGAATTGTTCTGCTGGCAGTCCTAAACGCCCTGCTGGTAAGGTATAGAAAGATTCACATTGAGGACGAAGATGAAACATCCGACGTTTCCTGATGGATTATATAAAAACCCACTTTATTACGTTGATACTAACCTTCCTTTATGTTGGCGGGTGTCTGTTTATTGGATGGTATTTTAAAAAGAAGGCCGCCCAGGGGGTCTCTGATTACTATGTTGCCAAACGTGAAATTCCGGGGTGGGTTATTGCCCTCGCATTTTTTTCAACTTCCGCAAGTACCAACACCTATATTGGGCAGGCGGGAATATCATTTCAATTCGGTTTGTCGTGGGCCTGGATGGGGGTTATCTGGACCATTTTTTGTATCATCTCATGGCAGCTCCTCGGCCCAAGGATGCGAACCCAGACCGCCAGGCTTAAGTCTTATACCATCCCCGACTATTTTCATTTGAGGTATAAAAGTAATCTGGCGAAAAGTATCCGCGTACTTTCTGCCATTATAATCCTCTTTGCAACCTTGTGGTATATGATTGGGATAGCTAAAGGGTGTGCCCATGTTCTTACATCGGTTCTGGATATCCCTTATGAATACGGTGCATTTGGAATCTTATTCATAACCTGTGCGTATACCATCTGGGGCGGAATGTACAGTGTGTTATGGACTGATGCTGTTCAGGGAATTATCATGTTTGGGGTGGCTATTATTATGCTTTCAATTCCCTTTATTTATATAGGGGGCACAGAAGCCTTATTTGAAAATATTCAAAACACGGAACACCTCACAAAAGAGGGGGAGCCTATTGGCAGGGGACTGGTAGCTTTTGGAGAGCTGGTTTCATTCCTGTACATCCTTGGTATTGGGCTAGCTATAGGCATGAAACAGGTATCAGAACCAAAAAACCTTATCCGGTTTTATTCTGTAAACAACACAAAAAGCATGCGGTTTGCCATGATCTGGACTCCGGTGTTTTTAGGGGTTTCTTTGGTTTGTGTAATGGGGCTTGGAGCTTTGGTTCATGCTATGGCTTCCCCTGCTGAAGCGGCGTATCTGATTCAGAATACCGATGAGGTTGTGGGCTTTATGTTACAGAAATTCGGGAATGAGTGGATAAGTGGTATTTGCGTAGCAGGGCTTTTCGCTGCCGGGATGTCATCTCTTGCTTCTGTAATAATAATTGTTGGTACTGCCTTTGTAAAGGATATCTGGCATGTTGTTAAACCCATGCCTGTTAAACGGATTATTCCCAGAACAAAATGGTTTATGGGGATTTACTGTGTAATTGTTTTTCTTTTCACCCTGTATCCCATGGCAGGGATTGTTGAACTAACAGCCTTTGCCGGTGCTGTCTTTGCGGCCAGTTTCTTTCCTGCTATTTTTGGAGGACTCTATTTAAAGTGGGGTACGGATGCCGGAGCCATGGCTTCTATGATTACCGGGATGTTTGTTAATATTATCTGGCGCTTTGGGTTTAGGTTTACCGTTCCCGGTCTGGAGGATATTCATGAAATAATACCCGCGTTTATAACCGCTTTGTTGGTGTATGTGGTGGTAAGTTTGTTAAGTAAGTCGCGCAGACCTGAGCAGGCCCATTTGGAAAGGGTCTTCAGAGCCCCTAGTCGTGGTACATCATAATGTGTGGAATGCCATCTTCCAGATATTCGTCCCCCCGAGCTTTAAATTGCAGCTCATTATAAAAGTCTTTGAGATAGGATTGTGCCGAAACGCTCATCCTGGATGTTTTAAACCTTTCCATGACTGCTTTCATGGCCTCAAGCATAATAATTTTTCCATAGCCTTTCCCGCGGGCAGCCGGTTTTACAACAACCCTGCCAATACTAGCTTCCAAATGGTAGTCTCCGGGCTTAAAAATGCGGGCGTAAGCTACAAGTTTATTTTCCTTTCTGCCCAGAACATGAAACGCTTTGAAATCCTTGCCATCCAAATCCTGATATGCACATTCCTGCTCTACAATAAAGACGTCATTTCGCAGTTGCAGTAACTCGTAAAGTTCCTCAATTGTCAATTCCTTAAAAGTTTTTACAATAGTTTCCATGGTTAATCCTGCACTATTACTTTTTTGCTGTCGCACTTGCCAAATTCGGGTTGGATATTCACGTGATTTATCCCATAATTGTGGTAGACCTCCTCTTCTATCCTTTCAAGAATAATATCAAACTCTGAGAGCTTAATATCTTCGTCAAAGTCAATATGCGCCTCCAGATGTACTTCATCTTCATTTAATTGCCAGATATGAACATGATGAACATTTTTAATTTGAGGGATCTTGTTAATGCTTTCCACAATATTTTTAACCTGAATCGTATCAGGGGTAAAAAGCATTAATACTCTGGTAGACGCCCGTAGCAGATCGTATCCCATATAGACAAGATAGAGCGCAATTAAAACGGTAAGGAGTGGATCTACCCAGAAAACAGCATAGAATTTCATTAAAAGACCGCCTACTAAAACCGCTATAGAAGCCAGCATATCTGTCAACAGGTGTAAATAAGCAGACTTCATATTCATGTTCCGGTGTGCATCGCCTTTTAATAACAATACACTAAATCCATTTGCTACTATTCCCAGAAGTGCCAACCAAATAACCAGATTAAACTCAATAGTCCTCGGGGCCATAAACCTTTCGAAAGCCTCAATGATTAAAATTACCGCAACGACTATCAGGGTTGCTGAATTAACAAAGGCTGCTATAATTTCTGCTCTTTTATACCCAAATGTTTTATTTGTAGACGCTTCTTTTTTGGCTAATAGGGTTGCGGCATAACTAATTATTAAAGACAGTACGTCACTAAAATTATGAAGGGCATCCGATAAAAGGGCAAGGCTGCCGCTTATTATACCACCAATTACCTGCGCTATAGTAATAAGTATATTAAGTAAAATGGATATAACAAGGTTTCTGCTTTTCAGTTCCCTTGAATTGTGGTGATGATGAGTGTGTACGTGTGGCATTTTATTTTCTTACATACAGGGTATTTTTTCTACCCTCCTTTCGTGCCGACCTCCTTCAAAAGGGGTATTTAAAAACGTCTTTACCATTTCCAGGGCCTGAGGAAGGGAAATAAAACGGGCAGGAAGACTTAATATATTCGCGTCGTTGTGTTCCCTGGCCAGAGCTGTAATTTCCTTATTCCAGCAAAGAGCTGCTCTAACCTTCTGATGTTTATTAGCAGTCATGGAGGCGCCATTTCCGCTGCCACAAATAATAATTCCTACATCAACCCTTTGATGTTCCACATCGTCTGCAACAGGATGAATAAAATCCGGATAATCTACGCTATCTGTTGCGTCTGTCCCATGATTAATCACCTCAATATTCATAGATTTTAAAAGACCTACTATTGCCAGTTTATAATCTGTACCCGCATGGTCATTTCCTATTGCTATTTTCATTTTTCTAATTTTGAAGTATCACAAATTTACAAATCCCTTATGGATTTCAAGTCCTAATAGTTGTTAACACAGAAAAAGTAAATTATTTTATAAATATCTGTAATTCAACTAATTATATGTTTTTATTAATTGTTGAATACTTATACAAAAGATTTCAATATTAAATTTCCAATATTCATCAGAATTTTTCATTAGGAATTATTTTCGTAAAATGCGAATGCTTTTTTTAAAAGTTAATTTCGTTTTATCACCAGGAAAGCATCAACAATCAACAGTCTTCCTCAACTGAACTTACAAACAATATTTGTTGAAATAAGTTATTAAGCAAGGTTGATAATTTATTTAAGTATCTGAAAACAAAGTTCTTTAGATTGGAGATTTTGTCAATAAAAATGTTTATCTGTTCAAGGCAAATTCTTTTCCATATTTTTTTACCGCTATTAACATCCCATAATAAGCAGCATTTTATTTTTATTTAAATCTTATTAAAAATATATTACTATTAATATACTGTGAACTCGTGAAGAAGTTTCTAGTACTAACTTGCATATAGGACTCTGGCTACGGATTATAATTTGTAATTTTCGCCCCAAATAAAAATTAATGACTAAGAAGAAGAAGCGACTTAAAAATCATAGGAGAAATGAGATTACCAAGGGGATTTTTAAAGTGCTTGAACGCGAACCCAAAACCAGTTTCAATTATAAACAAATTGCGGCAAAACTGGATATTACGGATACAGAGGGCCGTAATCTGTTGATTAAAAGACTGGGTGAACTAAAAAGTAAAGACCGCATTAAAGAAGAGGGAAGAGGAAAGTTTAAGGCAATTTCTAACGGACTTTTCTATGAAGGTATACTGGATATTACCGGCCGGGGCAATGCCTATGTTATTTGTGAGGATTTAGAAAATGATGTCTTTGTACCCTTTAACAGGCTGAATAGGGCTTTTCACAGGGACAAAGTGGAGGTTTATGTGTATCCTAAAACAAGGTCCAAAAAAATAGAAGGGGAAATAAGACGGGTTCTGGAGCGCCGAAAAAACACTTTTGTGGGAATTGTGGATATGCAAAGATCATTTGCTTTCGTAAGACCAACGGACTTTAAAATGTACACTGATATTTTTGTGCCGCAGGAACATATCAACAAGGCGAAAGATGGTGATAAGGTGCTTGTGGAAATAACCAGATGGGCTGAAAAAGATGATTCCCCATCTGGCAAGATCCTGGAGGTATTGGGAAAACCAGGGGAACACCATACTGAAATTCACGCCATTTTAGCGGACTATGGATTGCCGGCTGCATTTCCTGATGAAGTTGAAATCTTCGCAAAAAACCTCGACACTAGCATACAGGCTTCTGAAATAAAAAAGAGGCGGGATATGAGGGATGTTCTCACATTTACCATTGATCCTAAAGACGCAAAAGACTTTGATGACGCTTTGTCCTTTAAGGTGCTTGAAAACGGGCATTATGAAATTGGGATCCACATTGCTGATGTTTCCCATTATGTAAAGCCAAATACTATTTTGGAAGAAGAGGCTTATGAAAGAGCCACTTCGGTATACCTGGTAGACAGGGTGGTGCCAATGCTTCCGGAGATTTTATCCAATCAGGCTTGCTCTCTCAGACCACATGAAGAAAAATATACTTTTTCTGCCATTTTCGTTTTAAATGAAGAAGCTCAGGTGCAAAAGGAGTGGTATGGAAAAACCGTTATAAATTCAAATGAGCGATTTGCTTACGAAGAAGCACAGTTCATCATTGAGAACAAAATTGGATCTATTCCGGAAGAGGTGTCAATCAGACCAAAAGCATACTCGGTAAGTGATGAGGTTGTTGAGGCGGTTTTAAAGATGGATCAGTTAGCTAAAAAAATGCGGAGCAGACGAATGGCTTCAGGAGCAATTTCTTTCGATAAGGTAGAAGTGAAATTTTACCTGGATGCAGAAAATGAACCTGCTGGAGTGTATTTTAAAGAAGCAAAAGACGCAAATAAACTAACTGAGGAATTTATGTTGCTGGCCAATAGAAAAGTAGCAGCCTTTATTGGAAGGCAGAGGCCTGAAAAGACATTTATTTACCGTATCCATGATGAACCCGATGAAGAGAAATTAATAGCCTTAAACGGGATTATTTCAAAGTTTGGACACAAGCTTAACTTTAAGAATAAAAAGTCTATTAGCGACTCTTTAAATAAGCTTCTGGAGGATGTTACAGGGCAAAAAGAACAAAATTTAGTAGATACCCTCGCAATACGAAGCATGAGTAAAGCAGTATACTCCACTGACAACATTGGACATTATGGGTTGGCATTCGACTATTACACACACTTTACCTCCCCTATTAGACGTTATCCTGATGTAATGGTCCATAGACTGTTGCAACATTACCTGGATAATGGAAAAACTCCTAAAAGTGAAGGATATGAGCAAAAATGCAAACATTCCTCAGAAATGGAAAACCTTGCTGCCCAGGCCGAACGGGATTCTGTAAAGTACATGCAGATAAAATTTATGGAAAAGCACCGGGATCAGGAATTTTTAGGGGTAATTTCAGGGGTAACAGAATGGGGAATCTATGTGGAGATTATCGAAAATAAGTGCGAAGGCATGGTCAGGATTAGGGATATAAAAGATGATTATTATACCTTTGATGAAAGACAATACGCTCTGGTTGGAGAACGCAGGGGAAGAATCTACCAATTGGGCGATGAGGTGATGGTGATGGTGAAAGATACGGATCTGGTAAGGCGTCATCTGGATTTTACCTTAGTGCAAAAAAGATAAAGGAGGCATTTCGAGCATAAAAACGTATTTTGAAAGGTTTTGTTTCGTTTCAAAAATTTTACTTTATTCC
>CBDUAW010000012.1:0-15618 GCA_965365215.1 uncultured Eudoraea sp.
TGCGCGATGGTCTTCTGAAGCCTTTGCTGAAGATTCTTGTCCTCTTAGAAAATCTGAAATTTGTTGAACCTCTGTCTGTCCAAGACTAGGTATCCCTGGCATTGCCCCTTGACCCCGGCTAATAATATTGGTAATTTGATCTGTAGATAGCCTTTTCTCCAAATTTTTCAGGCCGGGAATGGCTCCCATTCCCTGAAGTTGGCCACCGTGACATCTGGCACAGTGAATTTGAGTCAGTCGAGCACCTGGAGACATTGGAGTGCCATCAGCATCACCTATTTTGGCCATACGGACAATCCATGCCATCTCATTAGAATTTACATACATAACTCCATTTCTGGGATCCAAAGCTGCCCCACCCCATTCTGCCCCGCCATCTGCTCCGGGATATAGGATGGTCCCCTTAGTATCGCTAGGGATAAACTGTCCTTCGGAAGTAATCTTTGCTAATTTATCCCCTACTGTTAAAGGTTCTAAATTCTGGTCTTTATCAATAAAATCATCTACAAATGCCGGTTGGTTAGGGGCATACAGATCTTCCTGAGATAAGGTTTGCCGTGCAAAAGGTGCTGGCTTTAAGGGCAAGGGCTGGGTAAGAGCTGCTGTATCTCCTTCAAGCTGGGTAGGTGGATAGGGCTTTTCCTCAATAGGGAAAAGGGGTTCTCCTGTTAATCTATTGAAGACAAATACATGACCACTTTTAGTTACCTGTGCAACAGCCGGGATACGGATTCCCTCTCTTTTAATATCGAACAGATTAGGCGGTGCAGGCAGATCCCTGTCCCATAGATCATGATGTACCATTTGATAATGCCAAAGCCTTTTTCCTGTATCTGCATGTAAAGCTATAAGACTATTGGCAAATAAATTATCTCCAATTCTATCACCCCCATACCAGTCGAACGCTGCTGAACCTGTTGGGACATATACAATACCGTTATGTTCGTCAATCGCCATTCCAGCCCAGTTGTTAGCACCCCCACTGGTCTTATATGCCTCTTCCGGCCAGGTATCATAACCATATTCACCGGGTTGAGGAATCGTATGGAAAATCCACTTTAATTCTCCGCTTAATACATCATAAGCCCTGATATGACCTGGGGCGGCCCCAGGAGATTCCGATGTTCTATGCCCTATAATCAGGAGATTTTTATATACCACTCCCGGTGTGGTCATTACAATAGGCATTTTCTCGGGATCTCGTCCCAGTCCTACCCTCAAATCCACGCTGCCCTTAGTTCCGAAATTGGAAATCAAACTGCCCGTTTTTTGCTCAACAGCATACAACTGGTGACCTGAAGCATAGAAAATACGGCTTGGTTCTTCTTCAGAATCACCCCAATAAAGGATACCTCTGCTCAAACCCAATCCGGTTTGGTCAGAATTGGGGGGAGTAAATTCCCAGAGCTTTGTTCCCTTTGCCGCATTAATTGCAAATAATGCATTCGACGGGCCAATACCATAAAGAATGGAATCAATTATAAGAGGGTTGGTCTGGATTTGGGTAGTGCGATCCGGATCAATATTACCACTATTGAATTCCCAAACTTGAATCAGCGTATGCACATTTGATGTATCTATTTCCTTCAATACCGAGAAATGAGTACGTTCTGGATCTCCAAGATAATGAGACCAATTTCTAAAATTAGGGTTATCATTAATCGCTTTCAGTGAACGCTCATCCTGATCCGGCATACAACCTAAGAAAACCAGGATGCCAAAAAAAAATAGAATTAAACAAGATTTTACCCTAAAAATATATGATACCATCTGCTCCTAATTTTCATTATATAAAACGGCCACCGCTTCAATTTCTATCAACCATGATTCCAAGGCCAGGGCATTGACTCCAACCAGTGTGCTGGCAGGCATATTGGTATCTCCTAAAACTTCTTTTCTTACCCTCCTGAATACTTCAAGTTGTTCAGGGCCGTAGTCGACGATATATGTATTCATTTTCACAACATCATCAAACGAGGCACCCGATTCAGCAAGTACTTTCTTCAGATTATTTATTGCTGAACGCATTTGTGACTCCAGATTGTCACCTTCGCCAATCTGACCGGAAATGTAGATTGTTGTTTTATGGGGCTCCTTTACTAAAACCGCTTCGGAATATCCGTTGTGTTGGTCAACATATTCTTTCTGAATGTTTAATTTTTGAGGAGGTGAATTTTCGGAGTTGTTACATCCAGTTGAAAGAAAGAATTGTGATGCCAAAATCAGGCAATAAAAGTAGTATTTTTTCATAGTGTTCAAATGGTTGGCTGAACTTTTAGAATGCATTCCAAGTTAATAAATCTTTGTTTACTACTATGCCAAAATTCCATTTACTATCTGCCTGTTTTTCCCTACATTTAGGGCTGACTAATTCAAAGATCCACTATATGAAACGCTTGCCATTACTCACAGGCCTCCTTTTTATGGTCTGCACATTTACCTTTCAATTATCATATTCACAAAATCGGAGAAAATCCGGAAACACAAACACCCAATTTCCGGAAGCACTGTATTCAAGTATGCAATACCGCCTAGTTGGACCCTTTAGGGGGGGGCGATCAGCGGCTGTTACCGGGGTCCCTGGTGAACCTAATCTCTTTTATTTTGGTGCTACAGGAGGCGGTGTCTGGAAAACCACTAATGGAGGAAGAAGCTGGGAAAATATCTCTGATGGCTTTTTTGGCGGTAGTATTGGTGCAGTTGAAGTGGCAAAAAGTGATCCAAACGTAATCTACGTTGGAGGGGGGGAGAAAACCTTAAGGGGTAATGTTTCCTCGGGCTATGGGATTTGGAAATCTGAAGATGCCGGCAAAACATGGAAATCTGTTGGACTCAAAAACAGCAGGCATATCCCGAGAATTCGTATCCACCCGACCAATTCCAATATTGTATACGCGGCTGTTTTGGGAAATATTTATAAGCCCACTCAGGATCGCGGTATTTATAAGAGTACAGACGGAGGCGTCAGCTGGAAGAAAACCTTGTTTGTCAATGACCAGTCGGGTGCGGTAGACCTGGTAATGGACCCTAATAATCCAAGAATCTTATATGCCTCTACCTGGCGCGCTAAAAGAACACCATATAGTTTGAGTAGCGGCGGGGAAGGATCTGCCCTCTGGAAGAGTACAGATAGCGGGGAGACCTGGACAGAAATATCAAAAAATGACGGTTTTCCAAAAGATACGCTGGGAATTATCGGGGTAACAGTTTCCCCTAAAAATTCTGACAGGGTCTGGGCCATTGTGGAACACAAAGATAAAGGTGGCCTTTACCGGTCTGAAGACGGGGGTAAGAAGTGGACTCAGGTCAACAGCGAGCGCAAATTAAGACAAAGAGCCTGGTACTACACCCGGGTTTATGCAGACACCGAAGATGAAGATGTGGTTTATGTCTTGAATGTACGATACCATAAATCTACCGATGGAGGAAAGACATTCAATACCTTTAATGCTCCTCACGGGGATCATCATGATCTTTGGATTGCTCCCGAAAATCCCAAAAGGATGATCATTGGGGATGATGGTGGCGCCCAGGTATCCTATGATGGTGGAACTACATGGATCACTTATTACAACCAACCCACTGCTCAATTTTATAGGGTTACTACAGATAATGATTTTCCTTACAGAATTTATGTAGCCCAGCAAGATAATTCAACGGTGCGCATCAGGCACCGAAGTGATGGTGGCAGCATAGATGAGGACGACTGGGAACCCACGGCCGGTGGAGAATCTGCCCATATAGCAGTAGATCCGGAAGACAATGATATTGTTTATGGGGGGAGTTACGGAGGATTTCTGACCCGTGTTAACCACAAAAAAGGTACCGTGAGGGGAATAAATGTTTGGCCAGATAATCCAATGGGTTATGGTGCGGAAGGTATGAAATATAGGTTCCAGTGGAACTTTCCAATCATCTTCAGCAAACACGATCCAAATAAATTATACACCTTCTCAAATCATGTACACCTAAGTACTAATGAAGGTCAAAGCTGGGAATTATTGAGTGGAGATCTTACCAGAAACGATCCGGACAAACTGGTTTCAAGCGGAGGGCCAATTACCCAGGATAATACCGGAGTGGAATATTACTGCACAATATTTGCCGCGAACGAAAGTCCTCTGAAAGAAGGGCTACTCTGGGTAGGAAGTGATGATGGTCTAATACATGTTACGAAAGATGGCGGATCTAACTGGAAGAATGTAACCCCTCCAAATATGCCAGAGTGGAGCATGGTTAACAGCATAGAACCCTCTGCTTTCGATGAAGGCACCTGCTATATAGCAGCAACAAGGTATAAATTGGGGGACTTCAGGCCATATTTATACAAGACCACAGATTTTGGTGAAAGCTGGACCTTAATCACCAACGGGATACCAAGCGAACACTTTACCAGAGTTCTAAGGGAAGATCCAATGCGAAAGGGACTACTTTACGCAGGTACCGAAACAGGAATGTACATCTCATTTGATGACGGAAAGAATTGGCAGTCTTTTCAGCTCAACCTCCCTATTGTTCCCATAACTGATTTAACCATAAAAGAAAACAATCTGGTTGTGGCTACTCAGGGGCGGAGTGTTTGGATTCTGGACGACTTAACTGTGTTGCACCAGCTTAGCACTTCCCTGAAAACAGCGTCAAATATTCTTTTTCAACCTAAAGATGCTTACCGAACTAAAGGAAGGGCAGCAAGGACCCCCTCCAGAACAGCCGGTCAGAATCATCCAAATGGAGTGGTAACGCATTTCTATTTGAAAGACTACAACAAAAAAGACACCGTTGCCCTCACATACACAAGTATGGCAGGAGATACGCTAGCCAATTATAGCACCCATTCAAAAGACAAGAAGAAAATGTTGACGGCAAAGAAAGGGGGCAATACCCACGTGTGGGATACCCGCGGAAAAGGTGCAGAACAACTCAAAGGGATGATCCTGTGGTGGGCTAACCTAAATGGCTCCAAAGCTGTGCCCGGGAGCTATAAGGTTCATTTAAATGTCAATGGAGAAACCAAGTCCAAAACTTTTAAGATACTACCAGATCCACGAGCTGAAGTTTCTATCGCAGAGATGCAAAAACAGTATGACTTTATTACAGATGTCAATAATACTGTAGACAGGGCCCACCAGTCTATTAAGAAAATTAGGAAGATTACCACACAATTGGACGCTTTTATGAAACAGTACAAGGATAATGAGACTACTGTGGAATTGAGAGAGAAAGCCAAAAAGATGAAGGAAGATTTTGGTGAAATTGAAAAGGCACTCTACCAGACAAAGAACAGAAGCGGACAGGACCCATTGAATTTCCCTATAAGACTCACTAATAAGCTGGCGCATTTGAATAGCCTGGTATCCATTGATGATTTTCCTCCAACAGATCAGGATATAGCCGTTAAAAATGAACTAACCGGAAAAATCAATTCACAATTAGAGGCGTTTGATGCATTGGTTGATCAGGAAATATCTGAATTCAACAAGGCTTTTAATGAATTAAGCTTAAACTATTTGTTTGTAGAGGAGTAATTCCAAAAAAAAATCCGTTATGAGGAATAAGATTTTTATTACCGCCACTTTAATATTGTTTATGGGCATAACAATTGCCCAAACTGCCGAAACGTATTTTGCTCCTCTGAAATATCGGAATATTGGTCCGTTTAGAGGGGGAAGATCGGTTACAGCAACTGGAGTTATAGGCGACCCGTTAACCTATTATATGGGGATAACGGGGGGAGGTTTATGGAAGACTTCAGATGCAGGACAACGCTGGGAAAATATTTCAGATGGATATTTTAAGACCGGTTCAGTAGGTGCCGTAGCGGTCTCTGCTTCGCATCCCAATGTTGTTTATTGTGGCATGGGGGAACATGCTCCCAGAGGCGTAATGACCTCTTATGGAGATGGGGTATACAAATCTACTAATGCGGGTAAATCCTGGGTTAAAGTCGGACTGGAAAAAACCCAGCACATATCCAGAATTGTTATTCATCCGGATAACCCGGATGTTGTTTTTGTAGCTGCTCAGGGGGCCCTATATGGGCCAAATAAAGAGCGGGGAGTGTATAAGTCTACAGATGGTGGAAAAAGCTGGAAGCAGGTTTTATACGTCAATGATCTGTCTGGAGCGGCAGAATTGTCTATGGACGCATCAGATCCTAATACCCTTTATGCGGCAATGTGGCATCATCAGAGAAAACCCTATAAGGTGATCAGCGGCGGAGAAGGAAGCGGCTTGTACAAGTCTGTGGATGGAGGAGAAACCTGGAAGACTATTCACAATGGCCTGCCAGACGAAAAAGGAAAAATGGCTATCGCCGTTAGTCCGGCAAATTCCAATAAGGTCTACGCTTTGATAGAAAGTGATTCTAATGCCGATAAAGGAGGTCTTTTTGTATCCAATGATGGGGGAGACTCCTGGCAAATGATTAGTGGCGATAATAGATTAGTTCAAAGAGCCTGGTATTATATTGAAGTATTCGCAGACCCAAATGATGAAAACACGGTTTATGTTTTAAGTGCACAGGCCCTGCGATCTATAGATGGAGGAAAAAACTGGGAGCGAATTACCGGGACCCATGGGGATTTTCACGACTTGTGGATAAACCCTGAGAACTCCCATAATATGGTTATTGCCAATGATGGAGGAGCAGCAATTAGTTTTAACAATGCAAAAACCTGGTCACGCCAAGATATCATGCCTACAGCGCAGATATACCGGATCAATGCAGACGAACTATTTCCTTACAATATCTATGGCGGGCAACAGGATAACACCTCTGTTAAAATAGCCAGTTTGTCACTCGGCAGAGGTGGGATTACCACTCAGGATTGGACCTATGCAGCTGGTGGTGAAAGTGCCTTTCTGGCTTTTGACCCAAAGAATCCAAAATACGTTATGGGGGGAAGTTATTTAGGAACAATTGAGGTGTTGGATATGGACACCAAATCAGATACCAAGATCATGGCCGCCCCTATTCAGTACCTTGGCCGAGAAGCCCGGAACATGAAATATCTATATAACTGGAATGCTCCTATTATTTGGTCACAGCACGAACCTGGCACTTTTTATCATTGTGCACAATTGGTACTGAAAACAACAGATCTGGGTAGGTCCTGGGAGGAAATTTCTCCTGATCTTACAAGAGATATGGATGATAAGCAAGGAAATGGTGGTGGGCCGTATACCAACGAAGCGGTTGGCGCAGAGAATTATGGAACCATAGCATATATGATTGAATCACCGCATGAAAAAGGGGTATTTTGGACCGGAAGTGATGACGGCCTGGTACATATTACCAAAGACAATGGCGAAACCTGGCAGAACGTTACCCCAAAGGGACTTGAGGAGTGTTTAATAAATGCGATTGAGATATCACCACATGACCCTGCTACCGCATATATTGCAACGACGAGATACAAATTTAACGACTATACCCCTGCGATATATAAGTCGACCGATTACGGCAAAACCTGGTCCAATATCAGCAGTGGCATTCCTTACGGAGCATTTATTAGGGTGGTAAGAGAAGACGCCACCAGGAAGGATTTATTGTTTGCGGGGACAGAACTAGGGATCTATATGTCCTGGAATGGAGGTCTGAAATGGGAACCAATGCAATTGAATTTGCCATTAACGCCCATTACCGATCTTAAAGTACATCAGGGAGATTTAATAGTTGCCACTTCAGGTCGTTCTTTCTGGATCCTGGATGATCTTGGGGCACTTGCACAATACGAACCAAAAGATTCATCATTAAAGATATTAAAACCAGAATTAGCCTATAATGGTTCCTGGGGCAGTCCCTTAAATGGAAACTCCTCAAAATTTAATGGTACCAATCCCTATATTGGTGTAAATCCGGCAAATGGGATGGTGATCTACTATGAATTACCGGAAATCAAAACAGGCGAAGAGATCTCTCTTGAAATCAAAAATGCTACAGGCACATTGATAAGGAAATTTAGTTCTGAAAAAGATCCGAATTATAAGAAACACAATGGGGGAGGACCTCCACCCGCTCCCGTTTTAGGCAAAAGAAAAGGCTTAAACCGGTTTGTTTGGGATCTGCTTTACCCCATTATGCCCGGTATTCCGGATGTATATATTGAGGCTAATTTTAGGGGGCATAAGGCGTCACCGGGAGAATATGAATTAGTATTGAAGGCCGGAGAGGAGGTTGTTTCTACCAGGGCGGTAATAGCAGAAACCCCAGGATTTAACATACCTCCCGCCCAGTACGAAGAATATGATGGGTTTATGACTGAGATGGAGGAAAAACTTACTGTGATGCACAATATGGTTAATGCTTTGCATAATGCCAAGGGACAACTGGAAAAGATATTAAAGTCGCTCCCAACGGGCAAGGCAAAATCTGATGGGGAAGCTCTTTTAAAGAAATTATCAGCCTGGGATGAACTGATGGTTCAGCGAAAGTCTCAGGCCTATGATGATGTAGAGAACTTTCCAAATAAATTTACTGCAGAAGTTTTGTTCCTTATCAATCAGGTAAACAGTCCAATACCTCGTGTAAATGAATCTTCGAAAGTCAGAAAAATTGAACTGGATTCCCAATGGGTCCAGTTAAAGGAGACCGCTATGGATCTAATTGAAAATGACCTTCCCGAATACAACAGGGCTCTGTGGGAAGAGGGTATTGGTGCCATACAAATTCCAGAATAATCGAGATGTATTACAACTATATTAAGGCCTTGCATCTTATTTTTGTTGTCACCTGGTTCGCAGGGCTTTTCTACATCCCCAGATTGTTTATTTACCATATCGAGGCTTTTCAAAAGGAGAGCCCGGAAAAGGAAATATTAAGTGCTCAGTTTAAGATTATGACCAAGCGCCTGTGGTATATAATTACCTGGCCATCAGCTGTTTTATGTACGTTGTTCGCGGTGTGGTTATTGTTATTAATGCCGCAATGGCTCTCCCAACCTTGGATGCACGTTAAATTGGGATTTGTAGTATTGCTGATTATATATCATCTCAAAACCCATCAGATATTCCTTCAGCTTCAGCGCGATGAGGTGCGGTATTCCTCCAATTTTATGCGGATCTGGAATGAAGGGGCTACCCTTGTTCTTTTTGCGGTTACTTTTTTGGTAATCCTGAAAAGTGCCTTTAATTGGATTTATGGAATTATCGGGATTGTGCTATTGGCCATTTTGCTGATGCTGGGGATTAAACTGTATAAAAGGTTTCGGGAACGCAATCCGGATTCATAGGAGATTTGGAGGTTTATCAGGATATCATCAGCAACTATTATCAGGTAATGTCTAAGCCAAGCTTCACAGATTTTTGGATCGATTATTGCTATCTTTAAGGACAAATTAAAGATGCTTGTTTAGAAAACTCTCCCTCAGGTCCAGGATTTTTATCTCCATGATTTTACTGGTGCTCATCGCTTCTGTTTTGATAGCGGGCGTAACAATGTATCAGTATAGGGAACAATCTAAGGACTATCACGAAGTACGTCTGGAACGAAAGGAAAACCAGATCAAACAAAGCATAGATTATACCTTACAGGAAACTACCTATCCCGTTACAACAGATAACTTGGCGTTAATTTTCAGGGATGAGATCTATAGGATTGCAGATGTGCAGAATGTAAATTTTAATATTTACGATTTACAGGGGCGACTCATTAAAAGCTCCAAGCCGAGATTTCGTAATGATTCTATCGCACTTATCTTACCACAAAAGATCCTGGACAAACTCAATATGAGTCCATCAAAACGCCTTGTTGAGGACAACCTGGAAGCGGGAGATAACTATAAGGCTTCTTATACCCTGATAACGGACAGTAAATTTAAACCGATAGGTATATTAAACTTGCCTTACTTCGAGGACAACTCCTTTAATGACATGGAATTGAAGGAATTCTTAATGCGGCTGAGCGTGGTGTATTTGTTTATGTTACTTTTTGCAATTGCTCTGGCCTATTTTATTTCCAAATATATCACCAGATCCCTGCAGACTATCTCAGATAAAATAACCAAAACGGGACTTACCAAGAGAAACGAAAAAATATTTATTGAAAATCCGGGGGAAGAGATAGGGAAGCTTATCAATTCTTATAATGGAATGATAGATGCTCTGGAAGAAAGTGCAGCTAAGTTGGCCAGGAGTGAACGAGAGCAGGCTTGGAGGGAGATGGCCAAACAGGTGGCTCATGAAATTAAAAATCCCCTTACCCCAATGAGATTGAGCGTACAGAGTTTTGAACGTAAGTTTGATCCCTCGGATCCCAAGGCATCTGAAAAGGTTAAGGAATATTCCAAGACCTTGATACAGCAAATAGACACCATGAGCAGTATTGCCTCCGCATTTTCAAATTTTGCTGAAATGCCGGCACAACAAAATGAAACCCTGAATGTGGTAAAAACCGTAAAGCTTGCCCTTGATATTTTCAATGAAAACTACATTCATTTTATTGCGGATGAAGATGAGATCATTGCAAAACTGGATCGTACACAATTGGTACGAGTGGTGACCAATCTGGTGAAGAATGCAATCCAGGCCGTACCGGAAGTCGCTTCTCCGAGAATTCTTGTCACCGTAGCCTCGGAAAATGCTATGGTAAAAATATCAGTTGCAGACAATGGAATTGGGATTGCAGATGAAGTGAAAGAGAAAGTATTTGAACCAAAATTCACAACGAAATCTAGTGGAATGGGCCTTGGCCTTGGAATGGTAAAAAATATTGTGGAGACCTATAAAGGTTCTATTACCTTTACCTCTCAAAAAGGAAAGGGTACCGTTTTTACCGTTCGTTTTCCAAAAGCTGCATAAAATTTAACACTACACTTATGAAATTCAATAATCTGTTGGTAGAACAGGAAGATTACCTGGCAACCATTACCATAAACAGGCCTAAAAAACTTAATGCCTTAAACAAAGAGACTATTAAAGAGCTTCATAACGCCCTGAAGGCTTCTGAAAAAAATAAAGAGATAAAAGTCATCATTGTAACAGGAAGTGGTGAGAAAGCGTTTGTTGCAGGGGCCGATATAGCTGAGTTTGCAGATTTTTCCGTGAAAAAGGGAAAAAAATTGGCGGCAGACGGACAAAACCTTCTTTTTAATCTGATAGAGAACCTTAGCAAACCAGTAATTGCCGCAATTAACGGTTTTGCGCTGGGCGGTGGGCTAGAATTAGCTTTAGCTTGTCATTTTAGAATTGCAAGCGAGAATGCCAATATGGGATTGCCTGAAGTTTCCCTTGGGGTAATTCCCGGCTATGGAGGTACTCAAAGACTACCGCTATTAATTGGTAAAGGCCGTGCTATGGAACTGATAATGACCGCTGGTATGATCAATGCTGCGGAAGCCCAGGCTTATGGTTTGGTGAATCATGTGGTGCCACAGGTTGAACTGCTTGAATTCACAAAAAAGGTGGCCGGCAGGATATCGAATAATTCGCAAGTAGCCATTTCTTACGCAATAAAAGCGATAAATGCGGGTTTTAAGAATAATGCTCGCGGTTTTGAGGCAGAAATAGATGCCTTTGGTAAATGCTTTGGCACTGAAGATTTTAAAGAAGGTACCACTGCATTCTTACAAAAGAGAAAAGCCCAATTTCCGGGGGCATGAAAAACCCTAAAACTATATCAGCCAGCTATGAGGATTATCATCACTGCTATCTTGACCCTTTTTGTGACCTGTCTTGGCCTAAGTCAGGAACTGCCGATTACCTTTGAAATCGGTGAAAAATATAACGATAGGTATAAATATTCAAATTTGCTTAGTATTGCTGATGACGGTACCGGAGGTACCATCCTGGTCAGGGCGTATTTTACAGGTTTGGTTTTAAGACCAAAAGGGTATTTTATAGAGCATTATGATAAAGACCTTAAACTGATAGATGAATATAATTACAAACTTAAAGGGCAGGAATTTGTTTCGGGTTATGTAAAAAACGGACAACTTTATCTGATTTTCCTGGATTATGATATGGTAAAACTGACCTATGATTATATAGTGCATCGCAGCCCGATATCTGGCTTTAATTTTACCAAAGAAAAAATCCTCTCTATCCCTTCTGAACCGGTTAATAATCCACTTGATAAGAACTATTACAACAGAAATTTTTCCTCAGGATTTACCACTGCGGTATTGTTTGACCAGGATAAAACGGCATTTGTAATAAGCACACATTTTAAAAAGGGGAAGAATAATCAGCATAGAATCTTCTTATTTAGCACCTCTTTAAAAAAATTGATCGAACATGATTTTTCCGCTGAGGTGGAAGATAAAAACTACGCATTTGAAAATATAGCCGTTTCCCGTAATCTGGAATCGGCATATATTATTGCAAAGGCCTATTTCAAAAAAAAACGGTTTAAAGCTACTGAACGTAAGTTCCAGTACGAACTGATTAAGGTTGATAAACAGGACAGCAAAATTCAAACGTTTGACACCCCTGGAAAATTTTCAGAGGCATTGACCCCAGTTATGAAAGATGACAAACTGATTTGTGTGGGATTCTACGCGAATAGGAAAGACAACAGATATAACGGCCTGGGCTATTTCCAGCTCGATCCGGTGACCCTTGCCATTCAAAAGCGAAAATACAATCCCTTTTCCAATCAGTTTATGAACGACAAATTTGGAAAAGAAGATGCGGAACAGGTAAAAAACCTGATCTTTAAGAATGTGAGTTTTACTGCAGACGGCGGTGTTCAGTTCAATGCTGAGGAGTATTTTGTTACCAGAAGTACCCAGGCAAACTCCAGTGGTGGTCGAATCCGGGTAGAACGATATCATCACAATGACATTGTGAGTGCCAAACTCGATGCAGAGGGAGATCTCCTGTGGGCCCGAAATATCAATAAATCTGAAGTTACACAGGGCGACGGGGCATATGCTTCCTATAGTTCGTATTCCAAAGATGGCAAAACCTATTTCTTTATTGCTACCGCAGCAGAAAATCCTCAGTTGCTTAACAACGAAAGACTAATATTCAAACAGGGACTTAGCAGAAATAGAAATGTTTTTGTTATTCAGCTCGATGACCAGGGGAAGGTGAGTTATGAAAAAATAATCGATAGTAAAGATGCCCGCTTGCCGCTTATGGTATCAAAACCTCTTATGTGTAAGGAAAAAAATGCCTTGCTTTTCTATGCAAAACGGGGCACTAAAAAGCAGTTGGTTAACGTCTCCATAAACTAACCATTAAGTTTAATTTTCGTAATTGGAATAAATCCATATATTTGGATATAATCCATCATATGAACAATAAACCTATAAAAGGGAGAGGCGCACAAAGCAACATTCACAACCGTTTCGAACAGGAAATTCATGAACGAAGGGCCGAATTCCTGGAGTATTGCAGACTGTCAGGGGAGGAGAATTCCTCAAGGCGCACAAAGTATCTTCCCATATATCCCAAAACTATTGTAAACAAAGTTAGCAGTCCGGATGTGGGTATGGAATATTCCATGAATCCTTATCAGGGCTGTGAACATGGTTGTATATATTGTTATGCAAGAAATACACATGAATATTGGGGTTATAGTCCTGGGCTGGATTTTGAAAAACAGATCCTGATCAAAAAAGATGCAGCAATGTTGCTTGAAAAGAAAATAGGCAATAAAAACTGGCAGGCATATACTATTGTACTATCGGGAAACACAGATTGTTATCAACCTGCAGAAAAAAAATATAAAATCACAAGGGCTTGCCTGGAAATCTTTTTGAAATACAAACATCCGGTTGGAATAATCACTAAGAACAGCCTTATCCTAAGAGATTTGGATTTGCTAAAAAGACTCAATCAGGACAATCTTGTAGCTGTAAATATATCGATCACGACCCTGTCTGAAAAAACCAGACGTTTGCTAGAGCCGCGGACAGCAACCATTAAGAAAAGACTAAATACAATTAAGATCTTATCCGAAAATGGAATTCCGGTCATTGCCATGTTGGCTCCAATTATTCCCGGGATTAACAGTCATGAATTACTTCCAATGGCCAAAAAAGTGGCCGAGATGGGAGCAAAAACATTTGGATTAACTGTGGTGAGGTTAAATGGCTCTATAGGCAACATTTTCACTGAATGGATACAAACAGCCATGCCAAACAGCGCTGAAAAAGTGCTTTCTCAAATAGCTGCATGCCACGGAGGATCTTTAAATGACAGTCGTTTTGGGATAAGGGGTAAGGGAGAAGGAAAAATTGCCGAACAGATACACGCCACAGCCAAAATTGCAAAAATGAAATACTTCAATAATGCTAAATTTCCATCCCTGGATAAAACGCTACATCAACAGTATAAGAAAGGACAATATCAGTTATTCTAGTTCCCAGCCTTTCCGGTAACTACCTTTTACCCATTCATTAGCCTTTTCATAATTGGTCACATTCATATTTGGGCCATCCCATAAAATCTTTCTTCTACCCGGATATTTAAAACCTCTCCCATTGGCATTACGTTCTTTATACTGGAAGGCCTTTATGGCTAAATTACCCATTAGTACTGCTTCGGTTAAAGGGCCGGAGCGACTAAAATCTGAGGAAGTTTTTGAACCATTGAGACAACCTTCCACCCAATTTCGTTGATGGCCTCCGGTGTCTCCCTCAATACGATCAAGATAAGGCTTTGGAGGATTAAGCAGGGTCATCATTTCTGAAGGTAGGAGACGGGCATTCCTGGAATATACATCACAAACCAAGATACCCTTAGTGCCATAGAATACTGTTCCCCCTCCGGTATCCCCTATTTTTTCATCATCCTTTAATTCATCCGGAAGATCGGGCATAATCCCGCCATCGTACCAGTTCAAAGCAATATTGCCGTGAGCAGGAGTATTGAATTTTAGTCGGACAATGGATGATGCCGGACAGGATTCACTGTAATCGGCTTCAATAAAATCGCCTACCCAATTAGTGGTACAACTGGCTTCTGCCTCGGTAGGATATCCCAGGTTAAGCACTCCAAAAGGTGTTTCCATGATATGACATCCCATATCGCCAAGTGCTCCGGTCCCAAAATCCCACCATCCACGCCATTTGAATGGCAAATAAGCATCATTATAATCTCTCATTTTAGCGGGCCCTAACCACAAATCCCAATCCAGCCCTTCCGGAATGGGGTGACGCTCTTTAGGGACTGGTACACCCTGAGGCCACACAGGTCTGTTGGTCCAGCAGTCTACCTTTTCAATGGTACCGATTACACCAGACTCAATCCATTCTTTTGCCTCCCTGCTCCCGTCACTAGAAGCTCCCTGGTTGCCCATTTGAGTAACGATATCATTTTCTTTGGCTACCTGGGTCATTAGCCTTGCTTCCGAAATATTGTGGGTAAGGGGTTTTTCCACATAAGCGTGTTTTTTGGCCTTCATAAAAGGAAGGGCAATGGCAGCGTGCGTATGATCCGGGGTTGCCACCATCACGGCATCCATATCTGCCAGATGATTGTCGTATACCTTTCTGAAATCCCTATAACGAGGTACCTCCTTATACTTATCAAAGGTTCTTTTTGCTCTGCGTTCATCAACATCACAAAGGGCAACATACTTCACCTTGCCTGTATTATCCAGGCCATTCATGACACCAGAACCACGGCCACCAACACCAAAGGCGGCTACATACAGTGTATCGCTTGGGGGTA
>CBDUAW010000013.1:0-14492 GCA_965365215.1 uncultured Eudoraea sp.
ATATTTAAAAATAAAACAGAAGCCATGTTTCATATATGAATTAAGCTACAACTGATATACAATACTCAACATTTTGCATGTCATACATACACAAAAAAAGATATGTTCAAGTTTAATGTTGTTTTAACTTTAGGTTAATATTCAATTAGTAGGTATTGGATTCAAAATTAAAGCTTGGGAATACCGCTCGCCATACCCAGTTGTGGGTATTTTAAGAAGTAAAATACCATTAAGGAAGTTACGGATAAATTGCTAACACTTTGATTATGTTGGCAATAAATGTTTTGCTTCTACTCTAATTAATCACCGGTATTAATAAGGTGACAGGCAAATTCTGAAAAGGGATTTGCCTAAATTTTAGATTTATTTGGGGTAATTTCCAACAGAGTTTAAATCACACCGAGAATAGCCAATTAAGTGGGTGGCTTTCTTTTTTGAGCGATAAATATTATTAGGTTAATTAATCAATTATCTTCCTGTTGGTTATAAATGGCTGATGATAATGTCTGGTTCCCGTAGCTTTATATAGCGCATTAGCCAAGGCTCCCATAACAGGAGGGAAAGGAGGTTCACCCAGACCTGTAGGGTCTTTGCCATTATCCACAAAGTGAACATCGATAGATTTTGGTGCTTCAGAATGCCTAATCATTCGATATCGGTCAAAGTTCGTTTGTTCGGGAGCTCCATCGCTAAAGCTTAGGACACCGTACATTGCCTGACCAATTCCGTCTACTGTGCCACCCTCCGCCATATTGATGGCTGCATCAGGGTTTACTACAACACCACAGTCTACCGCCACACATACGTTGTCTATCTTAGGCTGGTTGTTTTCCATTACAATATCCAGTACCTGAGCCACGTATGAATTATGACAGAAATAGGCGGAAACACCCCTGTTTTTTTGTCCATCATTCTGTCCCCAACCTGATTTTTCGCGAACCAATTCTAAAACCCCGGCATAGCGATCTGCTTCGTAATCGTTGTTTTCACCCACAGGATTTTTCATAGCCCTTTGTAGAAGATCCAGTCTAAAATCAATGGGATCTCTGCCCATTTCTTCCGCCAGTTCGTCCATAAACGATTGTTCCGCTCCGGCAATAAAATTGGAACGAGGTGCTCGGAAGGCCCCTGTGGTGATATTGGAGGCTATGGTCCAGTCTTCCGCCAGGTAATTGTCTATTGCCCCAGCTGGAAAACGGTTTGCAAAGAGCGGGCTCTCAGGGATGCCTCCTGCCTTTACATGAAAAGCGGTCAAATTGTTGTCCGCATCAAGTGCTGCCCGGTATGTGGCGTAATAGGTTGGACGGTACATTCCCTGCGACATATCTTCTTCCCGGCTGTAAACCAACTTTACGGGTGCTTTTACTTTTTGCGAGATAACAGCTGCTTCCACCATAAAATGACCATAAAGTCTACGGCCAAATCCACCGCCCTGACGGGTCATCATAATGTCCACTTTTTCCAAAGGGAGACCTAGTCTTTCAGCTATGGCGGGTTCCATCCATTCTGGGGTCTGGGTTGGACCTAGCAGCTCAGCATGATCTTCCGTTACGTGAGCAAAGAAATTCATTGGCTCCATAGTATTGTGTGCCAGATAGGGACAGCTATAAGTCCTTTCAATTACGGTGGCAGCATTTTTAAATGCTGTTTCCGGATCACCGTCCCTGCGGACAACTCTTCCGGGACGCGTATTCAATACTTCCATTTGTTCCCTGTGCAATGTACTATTCTCCTTACCAGCAGGATGATTAACAATATTTTCATTGCCAAAGAGTGTGATATCAAAGGAAGCGTCATCTGCCTCTTCCCATTCCACCTTTACTGCTTTTTTAGCTTCCATCGCCTGCCACGTGGATTCACCAAGGACAATGATCAACTCGTTAAATGCTGTGTGATGAAAAGCGCCTCGTTGGAAGTCGTCTTCATAGAGCTTTATAGAAAAAACATCTGTTATCCCGGGCATTTGTTTGGCGACCTCCCCATCAAAGGATTTAAGTTTCATGCCGAAGGCCGGAGGATGGATCGGGGTAGCAATCAACATGCCCTCGCGTTGAACATCCAAGCCGAACAGTGGCTGGCCGGTAACAATTTTTTTTCCATCTACATTTTTACGTGAAGTACCGATAATGGTAAATTCGGATCGTTCTTTCAGTTGAACTTCTTCCGGGACTTCCAATTGAGATGCCTGAGATGCCATTTCTCCATAATGTGCTGAATTTCCGGTAGCCTCATGTGAAAGAACACCTGCTGCGGCACTAATTTCTGCTGCTGGTACCTGCCAGGTTTTGGCAGCAGCTTCTTTTAACATGTGCCGGGCTGTTGCCCCGGCCATACGCAGACTTTGCCATCCATTGGCAATAGATCGGCTTCCCCCTGCTACCTGCCAGCTATAAAGTCCGGTATTCAATGGTGCCTGTTCTACAATAACCTGATTCCAATCAATATCCAACTCATCTGCTACGATCATAGGCATGGAGGTTTTAACATTTTGCCCAATCTCCGGGTTAGGAGACATAATCGTAACTACACCATTATCGCCGATTTTCAGATAACCGTTAATCTCAAACCATTCTTCCGGCATTTCAAGAGCCGCCATCGTCTCTGCTTGTTCAGGCTTACAGGCGTTCAGGAAACTGAAGCCGAGGACAAGACCCCCACTGGCCAGGCTTGTGTTCTTAATAAATGCCCTGCGTCCTATTTTCGTTTTTAAGAGTGTCATTGTTGAATTTTTTGATTAGGAGTTAGCAGCCAATTTCACGGCTTTTTTGATTCGCACATAGGTACCACATCGGCATAGATTGCCGTTCATTGCCATCTCTATTTCATTGTCTGTTGGATTTGGATTTTTTTTCAGTAAGGCAGCTGCGGTCATAATTTGTCCGGCCTGGCAGTATCCGCATTGAGGTACGTCTACCTCCAGCCATGCTTTTTGAACCGGATGGTCACCGTTTTCAGATAAGCCTTCAATTGTGGTAACTTCCTGATTTCCTACCATGGATACCGTAATCATGCAGGCTCTAACGGCTACCCCGTCTAAATGGATGGTGCAACTGCCGCATTGCGAAATACCACAGCCATATTTGGTGCCAACCATTTTTAGATTGTCGCGCAGCACCCAAAGCATAGGAGTATTGGGAGCTACGTCTACTTCTCTCGTTTTTCCGTTGATGTTTAATGTAAATGTTGCCATGATCTTTAAAATTCTTTTTAAGTTATAAATTTTTGCGGATACAACTCGGTTCTAAATCAATAAATTTGATGCAAGTTTGCAATAAAATATATCGCTTATCGGATTAAAAGATGGTAGCTTTTTATACTATTTGGAAGTGTTAGTGTGTACTATTTTTTGACTGTTAACCTAACAATCCTACCGCTAGCCCAAATTCTCGGGCTTTTGTGATCAATTAAGATCACCAGATTGCCACTGGGTAATTGGGCCACATCCCGGACCCTGCCCACTCTGGGCAAACAAATTGCTATCGAGGAAGAGCTACTTGCTTATACTAAAATTTGCTTTTATTATGAAAGTAAAATACCAAAGGCTTTTTATCAAATGAAGTTCACAGATCACATTTGCATGTTGATTATACTAAATTGTATTCAATAAACTATGACAACCCTGGTAACTGGCTACCAGGGTTGTCTTTTTACTATTGGGAGGGGATATTTAAGACGTCTGGTTTATTTTCGGCAATAAAAGAGAAATACTACGCAAAACGTAAAATGCCATCTTTTAGAAGATGGCATTTTGACTGATATGGAAATTTGAGGTTTTTTAAGCCAATTCCACATTTACTGCATTCATTCCCTTTTGGCCTCTTTCTACCGTGAATTTAACGTTGTCGTTTTCACGAATCTCGTCAATAAGACCGCTTTGGTGAACAAAAATATCCTCATCGGAATCTACTGGTTTGATAAAACCAAAACCTTTGGCACTATTGAAAAATTTTACTGTTCCTTCTTTCATTACTTTATATTTATTGTTTATTATTCTATTTAATACTTGTTTTATAATATTCATATTATCTAATTTTTTGTTGTTTACATTGCGTTAGCCTGTAGTTGGAATGGCTTGTATTCTTCCCAACCTGTGCAAAACCTTAATATGGTCCCTAATGGCGGCAGCGAATGTTCGTTTTGTGTTATAGGGAATCCCATATTCCCTGGCGGTATCAGCTACGATATCTGATATTTTTCTATAATGTATGTGACAGATATTGGGTAGCAGATGATGTTCTATTTGATAATTTAACCCTCCAATCAACCAGGAAAAAAACCGGCTTTTTGGCGCAAAATTGGTGGTTGTGGCCAATTGGTGCGAAAACCAATCGCCTTCAACTACACCATCATTATCAGGCAGGGGGAATTCCGTATTTGGCATAATGTGTGCCACTTGAAACACAATACTTATAAGCAGTCCTGTAACAAAGTGCATACTTAGAAAGGCCAAGATAATCACCCATGGCGACAGGGGAACCATTAGCAAAGGAATGATCAAGGCATAGGAATAATAGAGCAGCTTCCAGCCAATTATCTTTGCTATTTCATTTCTGAATTCATTTTTTTTGTTCAGAAAACCTATCTTTCTGTAACGGACAAATCTTACAAAGTCTTTGGCGGTAACCCATGAAACAGTAGACAGACCATAAAAGAACCATACGTATAAGTGCTGAAATCTATGGAGTCTATTTTTCTTTGTGTGTGGGGAAAATCTAAGGAAAAAGGGGGCGTTAATATCATCGTCCGCTCCTTCTATATTGGTATAGGTATGGTGCAATACATTGTGCTGGATTTTCCATACCGTAGCATTCGCACCTATAAGGTTCATGGTATACCCCAGGTATTTGTTTACTTTTTGATTTTTGGAGTATGAACCATGGATGGCATCGTGCATAATGCCCATTCCGATTCCGGCCATTCCGATTCCACTAGTAACATATAATGCAAATAGTAACGATGGTGTAGTTACAGCGCCAATATTTATTAGAACAAGAGGCACAAAAAATAAAGTTAGCATCAGAATAGTCTTACTGACCATGCTCTTGTTCGCATGCTTACTGATATTGTTTACTTTGAAGTAATTGTTTACCCTATTTCTAACCGTTTTTGAAAAATCAGAGTTTGTTTTTATTGAAAATTTTGGCTTCTTAATGCCTTCAGTTGTGGTATGATCTTTTTTCCACATGTAGTTTAGAGGTAATAGCAAGCGCAATGTTTTGGTGATTTGCTGAATTTAGTCCTGGTACTACTTTACATTAGCAGATTATATCCAAACCAGTTTCAACACCCTATACGTTGGGCTTGTAATGTTATTATTATTTGGCTTAAAAAGAAGAGAGCTGGAAATAAATCGAGAATTGGGTAAGACTAAATGAATCTGGGCTATCTGAATTTTAATACGGTAAAGGTACCTTATAATTAGCCAACTTTCCCCAATTATGTGTTAAATACTGGTATTCAGTATTTTTCGGGCAATAATAAGGATAAAAAATACAATTCACCTCGGTACTGCAGGCGGTTAATAATTTCCTGAGTTTTGGCTAGTTCTGGAAGAAGTAGATTGTTTAGATATTGCATGGATTATACACCTTTATAGGATCATATTACTTTTTCATCTACAAATAATTGGCACTTAATACTGTCCTATTCTTTTAGAGTTAGCTTCACAATCCTCCCGCTAGCCCAAATTCTCGGGCTTTTGTGATCAATTAAGATCACCAGGTTGCCACTGGGTAATTGGGCTACATCCCTGACCCTGCCCACTTTGGATAAAACAACCTCCATTTCCCCGCTGTTGTGATCATAGCGCACCAGATGCTGGTATGTCAGGGCTCCCATAAGAAATGAATTGTTCCATTCTTCAAAATTGCTGTCTTTGAGCTTGAGCAGGCAACTTGGTGCCAGTCGATAATCCGGGGTCCAGTACTTTATGGGTAAAATGGTACTTTTTGCGGCCTCTTCTTCTGTCATTTCGGATACTTTGGACATGTCGTAGTTTAGGCCATACGAAAACAGGGGCCAGCCATAGTTGCCTCCTTTGGTAATAATGTTCAATTCGTCACCACCCAATGGCCCATGTTCATTTGCATAGAGCAGGCCATCGTCCTTATCATAATAGAGTCCCTGCGGGTCACGGTGTCCGTAAGACCAGACCCCTGAGGGCTCACTCATTCCAGAAAAAATAGGATTGTCAATAGGGATGGAACCATCTGCCATTAACCTGAAAATCTTTCCTTTCGGGTTAGACAGGTCCTGTGGGCCCGGTTCAGGACCAGGCGCCCCACCCACACCAAAGGAGAGAAAGAAATGGGTATCATCTTCCCACTCAATTCTTGAACCAATGCAAAACTGATCGGAAGTAAATATTATTTCAACATCTTTAGCGGTATTTTCCTCTAATTTAAAGCGTGCCACATTGAGATGATAGTCCTTATTAACAAAGGAGAGGTAAACCATTTTATTACTGGCAAACTTGGGATGCAGACTCAGGTCCATCATTCCACCGTAAGGCCTGTCTGTTGTAAAGGTCTTACTTTCCGGAAGACCCTTTACTTCCGTCAATTTTCCATTCCGGTATCTGTAAAGTGCTCCCATTCTTTCAGTGACTAAATAATCATCTTCACTGATCACGGCAATGGAATAAGGTATTTCAAAGCCTTTTGCCAGAACCTCCTGTTCTATTTGAAGGCCCGACTCAGCGATTTGTGTATTGACTTCATTACATGAAATGCAGAGCAAACTAATTTGCAGGAAAATTGAAACCTTTAGAGCGTTCGTTTTTATCAAATATAAAATAGTCATTGATCCTCCTTTTTACTTTTTTAGTAGCAGTATTTTAATCATCAAGACCGTATTGATTTCAAGATAAGAAAAAAGCCGCTGGTGATTGCGGCTTTTTAAAACTAGATAAGGTTTTAAAAAAGTATCTAAATGCTCCTTATAAAGCAGCTTCAAGTTCTCCTTCTCCCACCGGTTCTTTCCCGGTTCTCAGGAAGCCCATATTCAATTCTCTGGTCCAGCGGAAATAAATAGGTTTTTCGTTTCTCAGGGTATCAATAACATTGGGATACATAGACATTGGATACTGTAGGTAAACCAGTTTATTCCGGTTGTCATAATGGTTTTCGGGCAATGATTTATTGTCCGGGTGAAAGTTCAGCTGTAATACAAATTCATTGTCGTGATAACATTTTACCAGAACAGGGGGGTAGACCCGATTAGGTTCATGACTTCCCGCTTGTAAGTGTATCCAGTATTGGGTGATTTCGCTATCAATAATTTTCATAGTACACGGGTTTAATTAATAAATAGAGTGAGGGTCAAAGATCAGAATGATAATATTCTCATACTATGACGCGCATCATCTTACATCCCTTCCTTGCATTAAAAGAAGATCGCTATCTTAGGGCATAGATAACTTTTACCTGTATAAATATGAAAGCAGTATTACCCCTTTTTAGCATTGTGCTACTCCTTATGATCGGTTGCCGATCTGTGGAAAAGAAAGAAGAGCAGAAAGAGATAGCCTCTTCGAAAGTCTGGGAGACGGACTTCCTGGATGATTTTGACACCTTTAATGCGGAAAACTGGCAGGATCAGCGGATCTGGGTTAACAACGAGAAACAGTGTTATGTCCCGGATGGAGCCTATGGAACCCGTGAAGTGAGTGATGGTACGCTGAAACTAAAGGTGATCAATGTTGGGGAACAAATTAGTTGTGACAACCTGGACAAGCACGGGGAGCAACATCCGGAAACCGAGTATGTTGCAGGCCGGATATGCTCCAAGAACCGGAAAGAATTCGTAAAAGGGAAATGGACGGCCAGGTTACGCCTGCAAGGAAATGGGGAGCCCAGCATGTTTCCTGCCTGGTGGTTACTGGGGGCACAAAATAATGAGGCACCTGTACAGGAAGCAGATGAAGATGTATGTTGGCCTCTTACAGGATCCGGGGAAATAGACATTTTTGAGCATCACGGGGATGTAAAAAAGGATCACTTTACTACCGGGGCTATCAAAAGCCAGGGAGAATGCGATAAGGGGGACTGGTGGAGCCTGCGTAAAGACTTTCCAGCCACCTTGGATGAATACCACGAATACGCTGTAGAATGGGAAGGCAGTGACCTGGTTTATACGCTGGATGGCAAAGAAATCTTTAGAAATGCCGGAGAAGGGGATAAGTATCCGGAACCCATGTTCGCTATTTTGAATTATGCCAAGATAACAGATTCTGCCATGACTGGCGAATGGGTTATGGAAGTAGATTGGGTAAAGCACGAGTTTCGGAAATAGTACAATTCTATTACACACAGCTGTTTATCCCAGAGGGCTATTAATTTTATATCTTTAGAAGAACAACCAAAAACCAACTATTATGAAAAAATTAATTTTATTAAGCTTGGCTTTGGCAGTCCTAGCCTGCCAAAGCAAGGAAGAACCAAAGGCTGAAGCTCCTGCCAAAGCTGAGCACATCAAAAAACTATACAATGCCTTCGCTGAGGGTGACGTGGAAACGGTGCTTGCAGGTTTTACGGAAGACATTGAGTGGAACGAAGCGGAAAATTTTATCTATAGCGATGGCAATCCTTATGTTGGGGGTGCAGCTGTGGCAGAAGGTGTTTTTCAAAGATTGGGGGGAGAATGGGAATATTGGAATCTGGAGAATGCCCAGTTTTTCAATGTAGATACCAACAAAGTCCTTGTCACCGGACGATATAAAGCCCTAAACAAGGCAAGTGGTAAGGAATTGGATGCTCAATTTGCGCATCTTTGGACCCTGAGAGATTCGCTCGCCATTTCCTTTCAGCAATATACCGATACCAAGCAGGCAGCAGAAGTTGTGGTTGTGGATACAGAGTAATGCACAATAGAGAAATAAAAAAGCCTTCTGAATCAAGAAGGCTTTTTTAATGAGCTCAGCTGGGACTCATTATATCAAACAGTTTTCTGAGTTATTCGATTAAAACCGCTATAGGTCGCCCAAAGCAACCACAAAATTAGTTGCCCATGCTGGCTGAAGTATCTATTATATCCAAAATAATAATCCCTACCGAAAGTAGAAAGAATATCAAAGCAGGGAACGATCGGATACCAGGGTCATTAGCTCTGAAATGCATCGCTATTGCCCCAAGCATAAAAATCCCCATCCCCCCGGCTGCAGGAGTGGAAAATTCAGGATACCAAATAGATACCAAAATGGCAGTAGCCAATAAAATCTTAACTGCCCCCACTAGATACATCACAGCTGTTGAAAATCCATAAACCTCAAATTCATCTTTCATAGTTTTTGCACCACCTCCACGGTAGGGACTGGGTTTCCCAAAGCGGATAAGCCATACATTGACAATACTGAAAAAAATGATGACCTTAAATGCGATCGATAAATATGGAAGGATCATTGGTTGATATGATTGATGGTTCCCTTGAAGATACAGCAATTTTCGGGAATGCCCAATTTCCTTAGAATTAAAGCATATAAGTAAATGGATAGACACTTAAAAGCACGCGTCATATATCTAAAAATAGCTAATTAAAGGTCTTTAAATTCCGGAACCGCTAATTCGGCCACAGGCCAATTGGCCAGTTTAGCCCCACCTTGATAAGCACTTTCCAGAAAATTTAATACGGTAGCCCTGGGATCTTCTGAATTCCTAATGGCCTCATATGGCAGCAATGCCATAGGGCTGCCATTACTGTCTACCCATTTCGCAGATTCTGGCTGTAGAGGTTCTTTTTCCAATCCCTCAGGAGAAGGATATGTATAAGCATAATACATGGGTTCCCGGACATTGTCATCCCCTACCCAGAACCCAAAACTGATCTGTTCATGTGAATAGGTATCTTTTTCGAGTAACCTTGCAGAGGCGTCCATGCTGGGTAATTTTTTCCCAGAAAAACGCGTAACCGTAAGGTCCATATGGTGCCAGTAGATATGTACCGGACAGGTTTTCCCATAAAACCGTCCACTAAATTCCTGGAAGACCGACTGGTTCCATCGCATTATACGCCAGAAACGGTGAATATACTCCCAATCGTAATGATGGTACTCCTTTAGTTCGGCAAAAGGGGTCTCAATACCAAGATCGAAGGGCTTTTCTACAAATTCCGGATGCAAATCCAGCTTGGTCAGTATTTCACGAAAATCTGTATAAAACTTTGCAATACTAGGGGAGTTTGCCAGGGATATTTGGTTCTGCTGTCCTGAGGTGCAATGGAAATTCACCGCTTTTTCCAGGATGTTGAACTCAATATCCAAACTTTCTAATCCGTCTTCAATCGGGATACTTCGCGTTGCAAAACCCTTGGAAGTTACATAGATTGTGATGTACCACCAGTGATTTTTCCTGGGTGTGAGTTTCAAGCGCGACTTTCCAATGATCTGGAGGATTAAATGTACAGTGAGCCTGGTTTGTGTCCATTCGTCATAGGGAAGCTCAGGTAAAGTAAGCTTAGGTTTAGTTGCAGTTGCCATAGGTGTATGTTAAATGAACTTAAAGATACACGCCAAGCTTTTAATCTTCGTTTCGGTTTTGTTAAATTTGAGGATGACCCGGGATATTATTGACATTCAGGATTTTACTATTTTGGTGGAAGAGAACTTTTCCGATGAGGTAGTTATTGATGCCTGCGCCTTTGATGAACCTGTCATTGCAGTAGCTCTATATGGGTCAGGTGATGTAAATCTGAAGATGCAATACGGGGACAAAGAGAAGGATTACAAACACACCAAGGGGCTTGCCCTTTCCTTTTTTGCAGATGAGCATGTGGTCTGCGAACATAAAGTCTCTGCAGGGAACCCTTTGCAGTGCTTGGTTATTGCAACAGCCTTGCACAATCTGGACAATTTACCAAATGCAGAGGGGGAGCTCTTTTCTCAAATGTTACATCAGTTAGTGGAACCTGAGGATCACTATGTTGAAGGCCCGCGATTCTTTATGAATCCGGAAATGCAGAATCTCGTCAATGGAGTTTTTGAAAACAAATACCAGGGGAAAATGAAGATGATGTTCTTCAGAAGCCAGGTTACTCTACTTTTGGCCCACTTCCTGGGGCAGCTTTCCACTATGAAAGGTCCTTCGATAAAGGATTCGGAGCGGGAAAAATTGTTGGCTGCAAAGAATATTCTGGATAAAAACCTGGAAACCCCTCCTTCCTTAACGGATCTGGCCCAACAAATTGGGGTGAATACCTTTAAGCTTAAAAAGAATTTTAAAGCTTTTTTTGGGATACCTGTCTTTAAGTATTTACAGGAAACCCGACTTTCAACCGCGTATGACCTGCTTAAAAACCAGGAAGCCACAGTACAAGAAGCCGCCTGGCAGGTGGGATATGATAGCTTGAGTTCATTCTCAAACGCCTTTAACCAGAAATTCGGATATCGCCCCAGTCAGGTAAAGAACATCACCTCCTGAGCCTTGTGACAGAATAGAAATCCTTTTGATCCTAAATATGGAGTTACTCCATTTCGAACAAATCTTCCACACTGAAGCTCGGCAAATTTGTCTCAATAATCATGAAAATGTATCACATGAGACGAAAAAGCGGCCTTATAAAAGCATATTTAATTCTGCCTCTTGGATTTGTCCGGAATAAGAATAAAGGAAATGCCAGACCTCACAAGACCTGTTCCGATCTTAAAAACACCCCGTATTCTAAAACATCACTTCTTTTCGAACAAATCAAAATTCTTTAAGGACAAATGATCGGTTTGTCACTCAAGTAGTTTTGACTCGTAATCTTTTAAATCAAATAATCATGAAAACTTCTAGAGCAATTTTGATCGGAATCGTAATCTGGCTTTTAGCCGTATCTGCTTTCACCCTTTCCTTTTTTTTCCCTCTTTTGGATGACATTGAACTGCAGGCCAACCTTTTTGTTGGTATATCCTTATTAATCCTGGCCTGGAATGGGGCACAATTCTATTATCTGGCAGAACAAAATACTCCAGGCCTTAAAGTTGCATTGGTGATGTTACTTACAGGAGTAGTTCTTGACGCGGCCGTTACCGTGCCATTCCTGGTAATTCCTGCAGGCGGATCTCACAATCAATTCTTTACGGATATTTCCTTTTGGATCATCGCAGTGGAATACTTGCTAGTGGTAAGCCTATACCATCAATTCAAGGTAAAAGCCCAATTCGAAATAAATTCTTAACAGTAACCCAATAACTATTCCTATGGAAATCTCAGCTAAACTTGTGGTCCTTATTTTGACCACCCTATTATCCGGGCTCTCTGCCGGTCTGTGTTTTACCTGGTCCAATGCCGTGACCACGGGTCTGGCCAATCTGGATAATCTAAGTTATCTCAAGGCTTTCCAGCAAATGAACAGGACTATCCTGAATCCCACCTTCTTTCTGGTGTTCTTTGGCCCCGTATTCCTGGGGGGACTAGGGGCCTTTATGACCAGAAATGCCAATCCTGCAACTTTTTGGTTGGTGCTCACAGCAACCTTGCTTTATTTATTCGGGGTTGGACTGGTAACCCTTTTCGGGAATGTTCCCCTGAACGAAATGGTAGATAAGACCAATCTCATTGAGATGGGAGCAGAGGCAGCTGCCTCCCTCAGGAAGAAATTTGAAAACCCCTGGAATACTTATCACCGAATAAGAACCTATTTCTCATCGTTGTCCTTTCTGCTATTGCTGGTCAGCCTAATATGGAAATCATAATTAATCAATTAGTAATCATAACATCATAAAAAATAGAATTATGGAAAACAATAAATTTTTAGTCTTAGGAGGAACCGGGAAAACCGGAAGAAGAGTAGTACAAAGATTAGAGGCCTTAGGACATGAGGTACGCAGCGCCTCCAGGGCATCAGAACCAGCATTTGACTGGTCGGATCCGGAGAAATGGGAAGCCGTTCTCGAAGGTATGGACAAGGCTTATGTAACCTACTACCCGGACCTGGCCGTACCGGGATCAAAAGAAGCCATCACCCAGTTGGTTGAGATTGCCGAACGTAAAGGCCTTAACAAATTAGTCATTCTATCGGGACGTGGGGAGCCCGAAGCCCAGGAATGTGAATCGATCGCCCTGAAATCCAATATTAATACCGTAGTAGTGCGTGTGGATTGGTTTATGCAGAATTTTAGCGAGTATTTCTTCCTGGATCCAATTAGAGCTGGGGTACTTGCTGCGCCACAGGCCGAAACCAAGATCCCTTTTATTGATTTGGATGACGTGGCCGATGTTGCACTTGAAGCTTTGTTGAATGAAAGATATTCCAATGAGGTTCTGGAGCTTACCGGTCCTGACCTGATCAATTTCAGAGAAGTAGTGGGAGAGATTTCCAGGGCCACGGGAAGAGACATCCAATATATACCCATAAGCATTGAAGAATATACAGAAATGCTTCGTTCGCTGGAGGTGCCAGAAGATTTTATCTGGTTGATCACCTATCTGTTCACTAATGTCTTAGACGGAAGAAACGCCTCTACAACAAATACCATTGAAGAGGTCCTTGGGAGACCGGCCAAATCTTTTTCGACCTTTGCCAAGGAAATAGCTGCAACGGGGGTATGGCATGCGGCAGTTTCGGAACTTGCAAAAGAATAAATTGTAATTACTAAATAAAAAAGGGCTCTTGAGAGCCCTTTTTTTGTATCATTACTTAATTCTTTATCCCTTGTCCCAGGATATATGGGGCGCCAAGACGACGCAGTTCCTGTTCCAGTTCCGGGATAGTGCTTGTGCTTATGGTACTGATCTCGGTAAAGATCCCATTCAACATTGTATTTGCAATACTGAGACTCTGCCTGTGAAGAGGAGTAGGACCATAAGTGGTAGACATTCCCCGGAAGGCTACCCTTAAATGAGACCCGACATTTGGAGGGTTGCGTTCCCCGATTTCACTTCTCGAACTATTTCCTTCTAGCTTTTCTTCAAAGGAATAAAGCTGCTGCTTTAGGTCGTGCAACTGCTTGTCTAGGGATCCCGGTGCCACATTGGTACGAGTTAAAGCCACCTGCATGGCTTTCACCTTTTTCATACTCTCTTCCAAAGCATCATTCACCATGCTCGACTTACTTTGCAGGGCTTTAAATTCAGAGATATACTGGTTGTATTCATCATAAGAAATACCTTTAAGCGTACCTTCCCTAAGAGGGACTACTTCAAAGGAAATAGGTCCATCAAGAGTAGTCACAACTCCGTTTTCTTCTTTTATCAAGGTTGCGGAATAATTGCCAGGCATAGCCATAGGTCCGGAAGAGAACCAACCTCCTTGTCGTTCCGCCTGTCCTGGTCTGATAGGCCAGTTACTCGGATGCCTAAGATCCCAGGCTACTCTGTTGATTCCTTTTTTAGCTTTCCCTTTTACCTTTCTGATCACATTTCCTTGCTGATCTTTCACTGCAATCCAGATCTTCACAGGTTCTTCCCGTTTTTCTTGCTCCAAGGCATCCCAACCGGGGAAGGGGATATCACGGTTTTGTTTTTCAAGGGCTTTTTCGGCTTCCTTACGACTTTTTTTCTTAGATGGATAATCCT
>CBDUAW010000014.1:0-14487 GCA_965365215.1 uncultured Eudoraea sp.
TACCATTAAGCAGATCATTTCCCTGGGGAAAGACATGATTTCCAGACCTGTGGAATTACTAGAGGGTGTTGAGGAGGTGTTGGAAGCTCTTTCTGAAAAATACCGTTTGATAGTACTGACAAAAGGCGATCTTCTGGATCAGGAAAGAAAATTAGAAAAATCCGGACTTTCCAGGTATTTCCATCATGTGGAGGTTTTGAGTGAGAAAAAAGAAGAGAATTATAAAAATCTGTTAGATCATTTAGAAGTCGGTGTTAAAGAGTTTCTGATGGTAGGGAATTCCCTGAAATCTGACGTTTTACCCATACTAGGCATAGGTGCTCAGGCCATTCACGTACCCTTTCATACTACCTGGGCTCATGAGTTAGTGCCCGAGGATGCCCATAACAATGACCATATTACCCTGAATAAAATTACCGATTTAAAGAAGTACCTTTAAAATAGCTATGAAAATTAAAAAAGATTCACCCACAAATACGCCAGCAAAGGATTCGGTTCGTTATCGAAATTTTCCTATGGTGCCAAGAGTAGTTTTTGGTAGTGGCAGTTTTGATCAGTTAGGAGAGGTTTTATTGCCAAAAAGGCAAAGTGCGGATGCCCCAATGATATTTCTGATTGATGATGTATTTGAACAACAAGAATTGCCTGGCAAGCTACCGCTGATTTTTAGTGACGAAGTATTTTACATATCCGCCGATGAAGAACCTAAAACAAACCAGGTAGATCATTTAGTTGCAAAAATTAAAAAGAATTCACCAGAGATGCCCTCCGGAATTGTTGGTATTGGTGGGGGAACCATCCTGGATTTGGCCAAGGCAGTTGCCATAATGCTCACGAATAATGGAGGTTCTGCGGAATATCAGGGTTGGGACCTGGTACAAAAGCCAGGAATTTACCATGTGGGGATCCCGACTATTAGTGGTACAGGGGCAGAAGTCTCACGTACAACGGTACTTTCCGGCCCTGAGCGGAAGTTAGGGATCAACTCAGATTACAGTACTTTCGATCAGGTGATATTAGATCCTGATTTGTGCAAGGGAGTACCGAAGGATCAATGGTTTTACACCGGTATGGATTGTTATATTCATTGTATTGAGTCCTTGAACGGGACCTACCTGAATGCCTTTAGCAAGAGCTATGGTGAAACAGCCCTTGCGTTATGTAGGGAAGTTTTCCTGGGCGATTTAAGCCAGGAAGAATCCAGGAACAGCCTTATGATGGCTTCCTGGCACGGAGGTATGAGCATAGCGTATTCCCAGGTGGGGGTAGCACACGCCATGAGTTATGGCCTTTCGTATGTTTTGGGTATTAAACACGGAATTGGAAATTGCCTTGTTTTTCAGCATTTGAGCGATTTTTATCCGGAAGGGGTAGCGGAGTTTTTCAAAATGAAAGAAAAGCATCAGATTCATCTGCCCGAAGGAGTATGCAGTAGCTTAACTGAGAGTGAGTTTGAAAATATGATCTCGGTTTCCCTGAGTATGTGTCCTTTATGGGAAAACGCTTTAGGGAAGAATTGGCGAGATCAAATCACCCCTGAGGTACTCAAAGACATATATCAAAAAATATAAAGTACCTTTGACTTCCCCCGGAATCTTAAACTTTCCCATGTAATCCATGTGCTAGTAGGCCATAGCAAAACTCCAGAATGAGAATTCTAACAAAGTTCATTTACTATAAAATAATGGGATGGCAACTTTTTGGAACGTTGCCAGACATGCCCAAGTGTGTCATCATTGTTGCACCGCATACCAGCTGGGTAGATTTTTTACTGGGACTTTTAGTGAGAAAGCTAGTCCAAAAAAAAGTTCATTTTATTGGTAAAAAAAGCCTTTTTAAAAAACCTTACGGATGGTATTTTCGATGGCTGGGCGGGACCCCGGTAGATAGAAGTAAAAGTCATAATCTGGTATCCGCTATAGCCAGGATATTCGAAGAAAGGGAGGAATTCCGTTTGGCCCTGGCACCTGAGGGGACCCGTAAAAAGGTTGTGAATTGGAAAACGGGGTTTTATTACATTGCGATGGAAGCAAAGGTTCCCATTGTAATGGTAGCCTTTGACTATGGCAAAAAACAAGTAAAGATTTCCCCCCCTGTTATTCCCACAGGTAACAAAGAACAGGATTTTCAATCCTATATGGAGTTTTTCAAGGGGGTTGTTGGAAAGGTTCCGGAATATACCTAGGACTACTTCGCCAAAGCATAGTTAAGGCTAATTTCGGAACCAACCTGCCATTAACGCCTATTACTATACTATGTGCGAATAAAGGTAAGGTGCAGGCTACATGATTCTGCATCCCCGTCATTGTCAAAATCGTATTCGCCGGAATCGAATCCTCCATTCAGGGTAAATGTAGTTCCGTCCCAGGTGTGGCCATAGGTATCCCAATCCCCGGGATTATCGTCCCATTTAATAGCGAAGAAGAAGCTACCTTGCCATGCTTCCCAAAACATCTCCCCACTAACCGTATAGGCAGCTCGGTCTACAGGATCCAGGGTTATGGTGAATCGCCCGCTGGATTGAACGGACATACTGACTGTTCCGCCATCCTCTACCACATCCACAGACACGGTATTGACGCTAAACTGGGCCTGAGTTGCTTCCCAATTCCCGGCGAGTTCACTGATTTCAAATGGACCCTCTTTGGTTAATTCGTCTTCATCATCACTGGATGAACAGGATATGAAAGCCACAAGAGCAAAAGTTGCGAACAAATAATGAAATATTGTTTTCATAGCTAATAATTATATAATTGAAAAATTGATACCTGTACGTAGTTTGGAAATCGCAGTTTCCATACCAGGCTTAAAATTAGGATTGAAGCGCAACATCTCCTATGATCTGGATCAGCTAAAAGTTAGAAGTAAATTTCGAGGTGAGGTTATTCCTGCATGGTATGATATACGTTTTGAACGTCATCATCTTCTTCTATCTTTTCCAGTAACTTTTCTACCTCTTCGGCTTCCTCAGTGGTTAATTCCTTGGTGACCTGGGGAATTCGCTCAAAACCTGATGATAAGATTTCGATATTACGGGATTCCAGTTCTTTCTGAATGGCCCCGAACGACTCAAAAGGGGCATAAATTAAAATACCGTCCTCGTCTATAAATACTTCTTCGGCCCCAAAATCGATCATATCCAATTCCAGTTCTTCAGGATCAATCCCATCAGCGGTGATTCGGAAATTACAGGTATGATCAAACATAAATTCCACAGAGCCCGAGGTACCAAGACTTCCATTGCATTTGTTGAAATAGCTTCTGATGTTGGCTACAGTTCTTGTATTGTTGTCGGTTGCTGTTTCAATTAAAATCGCAATCCCGTGAGGACCGTATCCTTCAAACAGTACCTCCTTATATTCGCCCTGAGACTTATCTGAAGCACGCTTAATGGCGCGTTCAATGTTGTCCTTAGGCATATTTACAGCTTTGGCATTTTGAATTACGGCACGCAGTCTGGAATTGGCATCAGGATCTGGTCCGCCTTCCTTGACGGCCATAACGATATCTTTGCCAATCCGCGTAAAAGCTTTGGACATGGCAGCCCAACGCTTCATTTTACGTGCTTTTCGAAATTCAAACGCTCTTCCCATATAGCTACTGTATCTGGGTCAAAATTAAGAATTTTTGTAAGTGGAACAAGCTATGATCAGGGCCCACTTAGTCTTGATGAATAATCTTGTTTATCCGCTTGGCAAGGGCTATATCCTTTTCTGTTACCCCATTGGAGTCGTGCGTATTCAGTCTTATATGCAACTGATTATAAACATTAGACCAATCCGGATGGTGATTAAGGGCCTCACATTCGAATGCAATTTGGGTCATCTTGGAAAAGGCTTCCTTAAAGTCGCTGAATTTTAGAGAAGTTTGAATGGCCTGCCCCTGATATGCCCACCCGGGAAGGACCTGAAGATGCTCTTTAATGGCGGATTCTGATAAATTTTCCATAGAAATTTTTTAAAATTAGAATTGAGAAAATAAGAATTTAACTCATAATATGATGATCAATTATATCCTGATAGCTTATCCTTAAGTTTTTTGGCAGGAGATTGTCCTTAGGCAGAACGGCAAGATAGCGCTCTTCATTGGTTGTATATACCCTTTTATAAATTGGATTGAAGCTACCAATTCGTTCCACGATCTCTTTTATAAAATCTTCATGATGCACCAGATCCTGACTGCCAAGATGGTATATGCCGTGCTTATTGCGGTTAATAAGATAATGAATCTGCTGCGTTAATTTATCATCATGCGTAACATTTATGATCAGATTTGGAAATACTTCTACGGGCTCATTTTTCCAAATAAAATTTTTAATTTCCTTTACCCTTGGGGAGGCGTTTCCAAACACCATAGGAATTCTCAGGATTGCTGTTTTGGAGGCCGGAAGGCGTAACAACATATTTTCGATCTTAATTTTTAGCCTTCCGTAGACGCTTTCAGAAAGGGTCTTGTCGTGTTCATAGGAAGGATATTTGCTATAAGCATCAAAAACATTGGCGGAGGACAAAAAATAAAGCGTGCATTCATTTTTGATAAGATATTCCGTAAGGTGCTGATGAGCCTGTATTTGTGCGACAAAATTTCCTCTCAGGGCCGAAATGACCACCTGTGGTTTTATTTGTTCTAAAAGACGAACTATGTCGTCTTCCTCCATATCATACCTTATAAATTGTTGATTGCCCTCAAATGCCCTCCGGGCGTTACAATAGGTACCATAGGTATCGTAATAGTTGCAGAGCTCCTTATAAATAGCGTTTCCTAGAAAACCACTTCCTCCCAGGATAAGTACCTTTTTGCTGCTTTTCTCATTCTTTCCCCTGCCGTTCCCCATCTGATACCTTATTTTTTATAAAAGGGCAGTTTTACGATTGTGGCCGGAATGGCATTTTTCCTGATTTGTATTCGAAGGGGTGTGTCTGGTTTAGAATAAGCAGTTTTTACATAGCCCAAGCCAATACCCTTGCCCATGGATGGTGACATTGTACCTGAAGTTACCCGGCCAATAATTTCTCCTTCCGTGTTAAGGATGTCGTAACCCTGTCTGGGAATTCCCCTTTCCTTCAGTTCAAAAGCAATTAGTTTTCGTTTGCTACCCGCCTCTTTTTCTTGTGAAAGGGCCAGGTGATTTACAAATTCCTTGGTGAATTTTGTGATCCATCCAAGACCAGCTTCTAAGGGTGAGGTATTATCGTCTATATCGTTGCCATAAAGGCAGTAGCCCATTTCCAGGCGTAAGGTATCTCTAGCTGCAAGGCCAATAGGTTTTATTCCAAATGCGGATCCCGCTTCCAATACCCTGGTCCAAACTTGCTCAACTTCCTCGTTTTTACAATATATTTCGAAGCCACCAGAACCCGTATATCCGGTTGCTGAAATAATAACATGTTCTATCCCCGCAAAATCAGCTACAACAAAAGAGTAAAATGAAATTGAGGCCAGGTCAACGGATGTTAAGGATTGCATTGCCTCCACGGCCTTAGGACCCTGAATTGCCAGCAAGGAATAGTTGTCAGAAATATTTCGCATTACGGCCCCTATTTCCTTGTTGTATTTTGAAATATGATTCCAGTCCTTCCCAATATTGGAAGCATTAACCACCAACAGATACACCTCCTCTTTTACGCGGTAGATGATTAAATCATCCACAATACCCCCTGTTTCATTGGGCATGCAACTGTACTGTGCTTTTCCAACCACAAGTTTGGAAGCATCATTTGAACATACTTTTTGGATTAATTCCAGGGCTTTTGGCCCTTCAATCAGGAATTCGCCCATGTGCGATACGTCAAAAACCCCTACGCCATTCCTCACCGTTTCATGTTCAATATTTACTCCCTCATAGGATACCGGCATTAGATAGCCCGCAAATGGGACCATTTTTGCACCAAGAGATTTGTGTATTTCAGACAAAGCCGTTTGCTTCATTTGCTTACTATTTTATGGGGGCAAATTTATTGAAAATAAGTTCATCCGGCGCTTATCGCCAAATTGGTTTAAAATAAAATTTTGTTAATTCCAGTATTTGAGTGTCAGGCACTGAGCAAGTATTCCTTTAAATCCTGATATCGGGAAATGGTTTTAAACCTTTTTTCCTTGTCCATTACCTGAGCAATCTGTGTGGGGATCTCCAATTTCACTTTAAGTGTTTGTTCTACTATATCAAGAAACTTCACAGGGTGTGCCGTTTCAAGGAAGATTCCAAATGTATGCGGATTGTTTTCCTGATATTTCTTTACACCCAGCAATCCAACTGCCCCGTGAGGATCTAAAATATATTCTGTTTTATGATACAATTCCGCAATGGCATTTCTTGTCTCTAAATCTGTAAAGGAATAGGCCGAAAGATTGCGCCTTAGTTCGTCGAGATCGTTTTCATATAATTTCCTGATACGGATAAAATTACTGGGATCTCCCACATCCATTGCATTAGAGATAGTGGCTATAGACGCTTTGGCTTCGTAAAACCCTGTTTTCATATACTGTGGCACAGTGTCATTTACATTTGTGGCAGCTATAAAATGATGGCAGGGCATCCCCAATTTTTGCGCTACCATCCCGGCACATATGTTTCCAAAATTTCCACTGGGGACTGAGAAGACGATCTCCTTATCCTGCTTTTTGGCTTGTTGGTAAGCAAATAAATAATAGAACATTTGTGGCAACCATCGTGCTACATTAATGGAATTTGCAGAAGTGAGTTTTTGTTCAGAAATCAGATCGGAATCTAGAAAAGCTGTTTTAACCATCTCCTGGCAATCATCAAAATTTCCTTTAACCTTAAGAGTTGTTATGTTCTGGCCCAGGGTAGTTAATTGCCTTTCCTGAATATCGCTTACTTTTCCCTCGGGATATAGAATAACTACTTTTACCCCCTCAACCCCCAGAAAGCCATTAGCAACGGCGCCTCCTGTATCACCGGATGTTGCCACCAAAATAGTGACTTCTTCAGGACTTTCCCGGTTAAAATAGCCAAGGCAATGTGCCATAAATCTTGCGCCTACGTCCTTGAATGCCATGGTTGGCCCGTGAAACAATTCCAGGGCAGCAATATTTTCTTCCAATTTAACCAGAGGAAAAGGAAAGTCTAATACCTGTTTAATTATTTTCCTTAATTCCTGTTCGGGAATATCCTCTTCCACAAATTGTTTTATGGCTTCATAGGCAATCTCGTGCTGACTATACTCCTCAATATTTTCAAAAAATGACTGATGCAGGGCTTCAATGCGTTCAGGGAAATACAGGCCTCTGTCTGGCGCTATTCCCCTGATCACCGCCTCATTGAAGGAAGCTGCAGGGGCGTTATTATTTAAGCTGTAGAATTTCATTTGGTAAAAATTTGTGGAGTCCAGAGTTATTTGGAATTGAGATGTTTCACACCAAGAGGGTTTATTCTGGAGATATGAATGTCATAGGGTACTCCAATTGTGGAATACACTGTATCCATCTCTTGGGCAACCTTTCGCGCAGTTTCTTCTCCCTTTGATAGCGCAAAAACAGATGGTCCGGATCCGGAAATTCCACATCCCAGTGCCCCGCTTTCCAAGGCCGCTATCTTAATTTTTTCAAAACCGGGAATCAGCATAGATCGGATCGGTTCTACAATATGATCCACAAGTGATCTCCCAATAAGATCATAATCCTTGGTATATAAGCCCGCAATTAGTCCACCCAGGTTGCCCCATTGCCTTATGCCGTCCTGGAGTGAGATACTGGTTTTTAAAATTTTTCGGGAATCTGAGGTCTTTACTTCAATTTGCGGATGAATAATGGTTGCGAAAAGTGCTTCCGGAGCTTCTATTCGTACAATATCTAAAGGATCATAACTTCTTACCAGAGTGAAACCACCGTAGAGGGCAGGTGCCACATTATCTGCATGGGCAACACCACTGGCCACCTTTTCACCTTCCATAGCAAATTTTACAAGTTCCAAAGTTGAAAAAGGAGATCCTAATAGCCTATTCAATCCCCAAACAACCCCGGCTGCGCTTGCTGCACTGCTGCCTATACCGCTCCCGGCTTTAATCTTTTTGTCTATTTCAATTTCCACTCCTGTAGACCTGCCGAAAGCATTTAAAAGTGCCATACCGGCAACTCCGGCTACATTTTTAGCCGGATCTAAGGGCAGTTCCTGTCCAAGGATCTTTACGATCCTAAAATGCCCATCATCTGTAAGGCGGATGGTCATTTCATCGCCAACGGCGTCTAATGCAAGGCCCAGGACATCAAATCCACACGAGATATTGGCTATGGTTGCCGGGCAAAATACTTTAATCGACTTCATTTAAAAGTTGCCTATCCTTATTATATCTGCAAAGATACCGGATGCTGTTACATCTGCACCAGCACCGGCCCCTTTTATCATTAATGGTTGCTTTGGATATCTTTCGGTATAAAAAAGCACAATATTATCACTGCCTTCAAGATTGTAAAAATCATGCCCTGCCGGAATTTCCTTGAGCCCTACTGCTGCTTTGCCCCCCTTGTATTCCGCAACATATTTAAGTCGGCAATTTTTGGCTTGAGCCTTGGAATAGATATTTTGAAAGGTATCCTCATGCTTTATCAAAGAATTAAAGAAGGCTTCATTTGTGGTACATTTCAGACTTTCATCAGGTAAGAATGAGTTGTTTTCAATTTCCTGCAGATCGAGCAGGTACCCACTTTCTCTGGCCAGGATAAGGATTTTGCGCATTACGTCTACTCCGCTCAGATCTATCTTTGGGTCTGGTTCAGTATATCCCTGTTCCTGAGCTTGTTTTACTACATCATGGAAGGTAGTTTCGTTGTTAAAATTATTGAAAACAAAATTCAGGCTGCCCGATAATACAGCTTCTATTCCTAATACCTTATCACCAGAGGCAATTAGATGTTTCAGGGTATCTATAATAGGGAGTCCAGCCCCTACGTTGGTTTCAAAAAGAAACGGGGCGTTGTATTCTCTAGAAAGCGATTTCAAATTATCGTAGTTTTCATATTCCGAGGAACAAGCTATTTTATTGCAGGTTACCACGGCAATGCTTTCCTTCAGGTATTCCTGGTAGCTGTTTGCAATTTCGGAGCTGGCAGTGTTATCAACAAAGATGCTATTTCGCAGATTTAGTTTCTTGATGGTTTCAAAAAACTTCTCTTTATCTGCAGGGGCTCCTAAAACTAGCGAATTTTCCCAATCATCCAGAGCTATCCCGCTATCGTTGAATGCCATGGTACGACTGTTAGAGATTCCTATTACCCTAATGTTTAGTTTCAATTTTTTTCTGAGGTATCCCTGCTGCTGTGCAATTTGTTTCAGGAGTTTGGCACCAACATTCCCAGTTCCCATAATGAAAAGGTTCAACTGCTTGATATTTTCCTCAAAGAATGCTTCATGCAAGGTATTAAGTGCTTTTTTTACATCTACCTGTTCTATAACAGCTGAGATATTTCGTTCTGATGCTCCCTGTGCAATAGCCCTGATATTTACATTGTTCTTTCCGAGCGTACTGAACATTCTACCACTTAGCCCTTGGTGGCTTTTCATATTATCTCCAATCAAGGCAATGATGGCCTGATGTTTTTCAACTATTACAGGTTTTATCTTCCCAAGTGAAATCTCATAGGCGAAAGCTTCATTCACAGCCTTTTCAGCCTCATCCGATTGGTCTTCGGATAGCCCCACGCAAATTGAATGCTCTGAGGATGCCTGAGTAATTAATACTACGCTTATTGAAGCCTGGGATAAGACTTCAAAAAGTCTTTTGGAAATCCCGGGAATACCAATCATGCCGGGACCCTCTAGGGACAAAAGAGCGATGCCGGAAATATTGCTAATACCTTTAACGGTTTTGCCTTTGTTTATCCTGTTTTCCGATATTAGGGTACCGCTGGCCTCAGGTTTAAATGTATTTTTTATTCTGATGGGAATTCTCTTGGCCAGCACGGGTTGGATGGTGGGAGGATATAGAACCTTAGCTCCAAAATGTGATAGTTCCATGGCCTCTTCATACGAGATTTCGCCTATGGCCTTGGCCTGACCAACAATTTTCGGATTGGCAGTATACATTCCGCTAACATCTGTCCATATCTGAAGTTCCTCGGCATCCAGGGCTCCGGCTACTACTGCAGCGGTATAATCAGATCCTCCTCTTCCCAGCGTTGTAGGGTTTCCGGAAACAGAGGAGGCAATAAATCCTGGAAAGACGCTAACTCTATTTGTACAATTTTTCAAGTAATCCCGGCAATTACCATTGGTTATCTCAAAATCTACCTGGGCCTTGCCAAATGCATTATCTGTTTTGATAAGTTCCCTGCTGTCTTTAAAAATGGCATCCATCTCACAACTAGTAAAGTACTCTGCTATTACAAATGCACTCAGCAATTCTCCAAAGCTGACAATTTTATCAGAAAGTTGGGCAGTTAGTTCCCCTATTAGGTAGGCTCCTTCCAGTAAGGATTCCAGATTGTTTAATTCACTTTTCACCTTACTCAAGACCGCACTTTGGTTTTCAATAGGAATAAGTTCCTTAACAGTATCAATATGTCTGGTTTCAACCTCTTTTAAAATATGCTTGTAGTCCTGTTTTTTTTGAGATCCTAAATTGAGGGCTTTTAAAAGAAGGTCTGTAACTCCACCAAGGGCCGATACCACAACAATAATAGTATCAGCTTTGCTCTGATGGACTATGGCCCGAACCTTTTTGATATTCTCCGCATTAGCAACGGAAGTTCCCCCGAATTTTAAAACTTTCATATAGAAAATAGGTTATGAAGTACTTGTAAACTATTGAGTTGGATTGTAGTAACAAAATATTGAAGCCTACCCCAATGGGGTGGTTGAAGGGATTACCGAATTTCCCGACTTCCAAAAATAATCACGGGAATCCCTCTTAATGAGTGAATTAAGATATAATTTCATGCTTCAATTTGTAGCTCAAAAGTAGTACATTTAAAAAGTAGATCAAATATTATATGATACTTTTGAGAAGTCATCTGCATATGACCTTTATTTTTGAAAAATGAAGATATTTTCTACCAAACAGCTATACGAAGCTGATAAATTCACAATTCAGGAACAGCAAATCACAGGGGAACAGCTTATGGAACGAGCTGCAATTGCGCTCTTTGAATGGATACACCATCGTATTAAGGGTGCGCCTGTTCGTATTGGGCTATTTTGTGGAATTGGGAATAACGGGGGTGATGGGCTTGCCCTTGCCAGACATCTCTGGGAGCATGGATATCATATTGATGTATATATTGTAAACTATAGCGAGAAACGCTCAGAAGAATTCCTGATCAACCTGAAACGGCTCAAGGAAAGAAAGATATGGCCTCAATATCTCGATGAATCAACCGATTTGCCAGGTCTTGAAGATGTGGATATGGTCATCGACGCCATTTTTGGTATTGGGCTAAACAGAGTTCCTGCCCTATGGGTGCGTAAGCTGATCTTAGAAATAAATAAAACAGATGCCTTTGTGCTATCCATCGATATTCCCTCAGGCTTATTCCTGGAAAAACCTCAGGAAGCTGAGAATTCAGTAGTACATGCCACTTATGTATTGAGTATCCAGGCTCCAAAATTGGTATTTTTCTTACCGACAACAGGTATTTTTGTTGATCACTGGGAGGTGCTTGATATTGGTTTGGATCGCGAATATTTAACCAAAACAGACACTACTTTCGAACTTACAGACAGGGATCAGGTAAAGACCTGGTACAGACAGAGGGACAAATTTTCGCACAAAGGTAACTACGGACATGTTCAAATTATTGGGGGAAGCTATGGAAAAATAGGCGCTGTTATTTTGGCTTGCAGGGCTGCCTTGCGAAGTGGTTGTGGACTAATCACGGCCTATATTCCAAAATGTGGGTATATCCCCTTTCAATCTGCCTTAGCTGAAGCTATGGTTATTACTAGTGAGGATGAATTGATACTTAATAAAATAGAAAATAATATCGTAGCTGATGCAGATGCCATTGGTATTGGAATTGGGCTGGGAATAGCTGAAAAAACCAAAAACGCTTTGGAAAATTTTCTGGATGGGGCTAAAGGCCCTCTTGTTCTGGATGCGGATGCTCTAAACATCCTCTCAAAGAACAAGAAACTCCTTGGTAAATTACCTTCTGAGACCATTCTAACACCACATCCAAAGGAATTAGAACGACTAGTTGGGGCCTGGAAGAATGATTTCGAAAAATTAAAAAAGGTAATGCAGTTTAGCGCTAAGTACGGATGTATTTTGGTTATCAAGGGGGCTTACTCCATGGTTGTCTTCAAAGACAAAGCCTATATCAATGATACTGGCAACCCCGGAATGGCGACCGCTGGAAGCGGGGATGTGCTTACCGGTATTATCACCAGTTTTCTGGCTCAGGGATATACTTCTGTGTTGGCAGCCAGATTTGGGGTTTATCTGCACGGCTTAGCCGGGGATATAGCTGCAGATCAGTTTGGGATGGATAGTATGATAGCTGGCGATATTATCGAAAATCTGGGGCTTGCCCTGAAGACTCTTATGCAACAAGAACCGCCTAAAACAGAAGAGGCAGAGCAAAAAAAAACGAAGTAATTGGGATATAAATGGAGATGAGATAAGGATGGGTTGGGCTCAACTATTTATTTGAGTTGCGAACCCGTTTATTTACCCATACCACCGCATTATTATAATCGATAAAGAACTTCATGGGTTTTTTGTAAAAAAGTTTTTCAATCTTGAAGTTGTGCATGTCAATTTCTTTAACTGAAACCACAGCAAAAGCTTTCAGATTGTCTAATTCCCGTACATAGGTATAAATGATGGGGTCCAGGGCATAGGAATTTTTTCGCAGACTAATAAAACCAAATTCCTTGTCTCTGAAGTGAATCTCGGCTATACCTATAATTTGGTATGCCCTCTCTAAAGTAATGGTGGCACCCTCATTAAAAATACCAACCATGTATTTTTTGAATACCTGTACCTTTCCGATATCCAAATGGTATTCCCTGACGACGACCGCCTTTTTTGCCCCTCCAATTTTCATTTCAATAATCTAGTGTCTCTAAACGAAATTAAATGGAAGGTGCAATTATGCGAAATATTTTAGACCAACGACGTAAATATCGTTTATCCTGTTTCTTGCGAGATCAAAATGTATTGCATTTTCTAATTCCTTGAAATCTAAAACTAAAAAAGGGATCCTGATACGGGATCCCTTTTGAAATACTTGTTATGATTTTTATGCTTTTGAAGATTTCTTTGCCTTTTTTATCACAATGGAAAGTTCATCTTTTTTCTCATTGTAATCCATCGAAATGCTATCGCCCTCTTCCAGTTTGGAATTAACGATCTCCTCTGCTAATGCATCCTCAATATACTTCTGTATTGCCCTTTTCAGCGGCCTTGCACCGTATTGCTTGTCAAATCCTTTATTTGCAATATAATCCTTGGCTTTGTCTGTTAGGCTGAGGTTATATCCGATATCTTTTATTCGCTCAAAGAGTTTTGCCAATTCAATATCGATGATCTTGTGTATATGCTCTCTTTCCAGCGGATTAAACACTATTACATCATCTATACGATTGAGGAATTCCGGGGCAAAGGCTTTCTTCAGGGCATTTTCAATCACGGTCTTCTGGTGACTGTCTGCCTGAGATTTCTTGGCTGCTGTTCCAAAACCTACGCCCTGTCCAAAATCTTTCAATTGTCTGGCGCCAATATTAGATGTCATGATAATAATTGTGTTCCTAAAATCGATCTTTCTTCCAAGGCTATCCGTAAGGAAGCCATCGTCTAGTACCTGAAGGAGCATATTGAATACATCCGGATGGGCCTTTTCTACCTCATCAAGAAGAACTACGGAATAGGGTTTCCTTCTAACTTTTTCAGTCAATTGTCCTCCTTCTTCATATCCAACATATCCGGGAGGAGCGCCAACAAGCCTGGAGATTGCAAATTTCTCCATGTACTCACTCATATCGATCCGGATAAGCGCATCTTCGGAGTCAAAAAGTTCTTTTGCAAGAACTTTTGCCAGTTGCGTTTTACCCACACCTGTTTGTCCCAAGAATATAAATGACCCAATAGGCTTATTGGGATCTTTGAGTCCGGCCCGGTTTCTTTGTATGGCCTTAGCCACTTTTGAAACCGCTTCATCCTGGCCGATAACATTTCCTTTGATTAAATTAGGAAGTTCTGCCAGTTTATTGCTTTCAGTTTGTGCAATTTTGTTTACCGGAATGCCGCTCATCATGGAAACAACATCTGCTACATTGTCTTCATTTACTGTTTCCCGATGCAGTTTGCTGTCTTCTTCCCATTTTTCCTGAGCAACAGCGAGTTCCTTTTCCAGTCGCTTTTCGTCATCTCTTAGCTTTGCAGCCTCTTCATATCGCTGTTTCTTTACAACACTGTTTTTTAGTTCCCTGACATCTTCCAGTTGTTTTTCCAACTCCAGTATTTGCTGAGGTACGTCCATATTTATGATGTGTACCCTGGAACCTGCTTCATCCAGCGCATCTATTGCCTT
>CBDUAW010000015.1:0-14224 GCA_965365215.1 uncultured Eudoraea sp.
ATCAAACGGAACGGTATCTGTAAATGACAATGGAACGCCAAATAATCCTTCAGATGACATCGTAACCTATACCCCGGATCCGGGATATACAGGTACGGATACCTTTACCTATACCATATGTGATACTTCGGGGAATTGTAGTACTGCTACTGTTACCGTATTGGTAAATCCAATGGGGGTTGATCTCGATGCCGATGACGATGGTATCGTAGATAGTTTTGAAGACCTGAATCTGGATGGGGACAACGATCCTTCCACCAACCCAACAGACACCGATGGGGATGGTATTCCTGATTACCTGGATATAGATAGTGATGATGATGGTGTCCCTGATAATGTGGAAGCTCAGACTACAGCAGACTATGTAGCGCCTAGCGGTCAGGATCTGAATAGTAATGGACTAGACGATATTTATGAGACCTCCGGAGCTCTGGGCATTATTCCTGTGGACACGGATGGAGATGGCTTCCCGGATTATGTGGATGAAGATAGTGATAACGATAATGTTCCGGACAACATTGAAGCTCATGACCATGACCAGGACGGTATCCCGGATATAACTTTCATTGGATCTGATAAGGATAATGACGGCTTGGATGATGGCTATGAGGGCTATACGGCCATTGATGTGGACGTAAATGACGAAATAGACGATCCTTTTGATAACCTGCCTAATACAGACGGTGACGATGAGTCCGACTATCGAGATACTGATGATGATAATGACGGTATTCCAACGGCTCAGGAGGACGAAAATGGAGATGGAAACTACGCAAATGACGATGTAGACGAAGATGGTATACCAGACTATCTGGAACCTAACTTTAGTGATGAGGATATTGAAGTGTTCAATGTTGTAACACCAAATGGGGACGGGGTGCATGATGTTCTGACCATAAGAGGTTTGGAGAATTTCCCTAACAACACTATTAAGATTTACAATCGATGGGGTGTACAGGTATATATGACCAGAGCCTATGATACGCAAGGAAACGTATTTAACGGAACCTCTGAAGGCAGGGTAACTGTTGATGTTGATAATAAACTACCTGTGGGAACCTATTTCTACATCCTGGATTATGAAGATTCTTCGGGTAATATGAAAACCCTGTCTGGTTACCTATACCTAAACCGCTAAACAAAATGAGTATAAAAACTAAAATAAGCAAAGGGATGTACTTAAGCCGCAGGCTGCTGCTCATATTGTTTTTGGGGATTTTCGGAAACCTAATCGCGCAACAGGATGCACAGTATACTCAATATATGTATAATACCCTTAGTGTAAACCCGGGATATGCCGGTTCAAGAGGGCATATGAGTATAGCTGCCCTGTACCGCGCCCAGTGGGTGGGACTCGATGGAGCTCCCAAAACCCAGACCTTAAATTTACATACTCCTGTTGGGTACAATGGTGTTGGCCTTGGGGTTTCCATTGTAAATGACCAGATAGGCCCTACTTCGGAGACCTACTTTGATCTTGACTTCTCTTATACCATACAAACTTCGGATGTTGCCAGGCTAAGTTTTGGTATTAAAGGAAGTGCACATTTGTTAGATATCAGGTTTTCTGAATTAAATCAGGATCTGGCTAACCCGGGAGGCCCGGATCCTACCTTGCAGCAAGATATACAGAACCGATTTTCGCCCAATGTTGGGGCAGGGGTTTATTACCATACCAATAAATTCTACTTGGGACTCTCAGCGCCCAGGATTTTGGAAACCACTCATTTTGAAGAATCTTCCTTGTCTACGGCCAAGGAACGGATTAATTATTACCTAATTACCGGCTACGTGATGGATTTGGATGCCTTTTGGCGTTTTAAACCGGCAATTTTAACAAAGATGGTAAGTGGGGCCCCTCTCCAGGTAGATATCTCGGCTAATTTTATGTATAACGACAAATTCATTATCGGCGCCGCCTACAGATGGGATGCCGCTTTTAGTGGAATGGCCGGATTTCAGGTATCTCCCGCATTCCTAATTGGCCTGGCATATGACCGGGAAATTACGGAACTAGGAAATGCAGCATTTAATGACGGTTCCTTTGAGGTTATTCTGCGCTATGATTTTATCAGGTTGCAGGGAAATGTTAAATCCCCTCGATTCTTCTAAAAAAGCCAACTATCCCTTCCGGAATCCAAATTAAGTTTTAAGAAGGCCTTAACCCAATTGTAGGTGAAAGATGCTATTTTTGCCCTGTGAAAGAGGAAATAGTAATTCTTGTAGACCAGGAGGACAATCAAATTGGGATCATGCCAAAAATGGAGGCCCACGAAAAAGCAGTACTTCACCGCGCTTTTTCCGTGTTTGTTATGAATGACAAAGGCGAGGTAATGCTTCAACAACGCGCCGCTCACAAATACCATTCACCCTTACTTTGGACCAATACCTGCTGCAGCCACCAAAGGGTTGGCGAAACAAATATAGAAGCCGGGAAAAGACGTCTTGAGGAAGAAATGGGTTTTGTGACCGATCTCAGGGAATTATTTTCCTTTATATACAAGGCAGAGTTCGACAATGGTCTTACAGAACACGAGTTAGATCACGTTATGTTAGGCCATTACAACCAGGAACCTCAGATTAATACCGAGGAAGTGGCCGACTGGCAATGGCAACGTCCGGAAGATATTAAAAATGAGATCGCCCAATCCCCCGGCAAATTTACCGCCTGGTTTAAGATTATTTTTGAAAGATTTTATGATCACCTAATCCAAAACAGTACTTCAAATGAAGGTAAAAGTCAGTAGAAAAGCGCATTTTAATGCGGCTCATCGATTGTATCTTCCAGAATGGGATGACCAAAAAAATTCAGAGGTTTTTGGAAAATGTAATAATCCCAATTTCCATGGCCATAACTATGAACTAATTGTAGGAGTAACAGGGGAGATTGATCCGAAAACTGGGATGGTCATAGATATGAAAGATTTAAAGGACCTCATAAAGGAAGAAATTGAAGAGGCTTTTGATCATAAAAACCTAAACGTGGAGGTGCCTGAATTTAAGACCTTAAATCCTACAGCAGAAAATATTGCGGTAGTGATTTGGGATAAACTCAGACCCCATATCCCCGAGGATAAAGAGGTGGAGGTGATACTATATGAAACCCCAAGGAGTTTTGTAAGTTATTCCGGTTAGCGATGGGATTGAAAGTAGGGGATAAGGTACCATTGTTTACGCTTAGGGACCAGGACGGACAAACATTTAATATAGAAGATCATCTCGGCAAAAAAAGCCTTGTAATTTTCTTTTATCCCAAGGATAATACCCCCGGATGTACTAAGGAGGCCTGTTCATTCAGAGACAGATATGAGGAATTCACTGAGCTGGGAGCGGAAGTCATAGGCATCAGCGCTGATTCCGCAAAATCGCATCAAAAATTTGCAGCTAAGTACAGATTACCCTTTACCTTATTGGCAGATACTGACAACAAAATCAGAAAGCTCTTCAAAGTAGAAGGGAATCTGTTTAATTTGCTTCCCGGAAGGGAAACATATGTGGTGAATAAAAAAGGTGAAGTAGCAATGGTTTTTAATAGTGTCAATGCTACCCAGCATATGCGAAAATCATTGAAAGCCTTGCAAAATAAAGATAACGATGCAACTATATCCCCTTAAATTCCAGCCTATTTTTAAGGAACGTCTCTGGGGTGGTACAAGACTTCAATCCGTACTTGGAAAACGTCTAAAAGGTAATTCGATAGGGGAAAGCTGGGAAATCTCAACGGTCCGGGACAATATTTCTATAGTTGCCAATGGTCCCTTGAAAGGAAAAAGTTTAGACCAACTTATTGAGGAACAGCCGAAAGCCCTATTGGGGAAGAAAATTATACAACGTTTCGGAAACGAATTTCCTATCCTCATAAAGTTTATAGATGCGGAAAAAGATCTGTCTATCCAGGTTCATCCGGATGATGAAATAGCGCGGAAATACCATGATTCCAATGGTAAAACCGAAATGTGGTACGTATTGGATGCTGATAAGGACGCCGAGCTGCTCATTGGCTTTACTAAGGAAGTTGGAAGGGAAGACTTTATTAAGGGATTAAAAGATAATTCCCTACCGGAACTGATGCACCGTGAAAAGGTTCGGAAAGGGGATTCATTTTTAATTAATGCTGGGAAGATTCATGCCATTGGCAAAGGGGTTCTACTGGCCGAGATTCAGCAGACTTCTGACGTTACGTACAGGGTTTATGATTATGGCCGCCGGGATAGGCAAGGAAATAAAAGGGAGCTTCATACAAAAGAAGCATTGCGTGCACTAGACTTTTCTCCTGCCCAGGATTCCAAATTGATTTATAAAAAGGAGCTCAATGCGGCCAATACCATAGTCAACAGTCCTTATTTTCACACAAGTTTTATTAAGCTGGATAGGGCTATGGATATTGATCTTTCCAAGAGAGACTCCTTTACCATTTATATTGGACTGGAAGGGGAGATTCTAGTAAAGACTCCAAGTGGTGAGATACAGCTGCAAAAAGGAGAAACCTGTTTACTCCCGGCCTGTATGGATAAAGTGCAATTAAAATCGGAATTTGGGAAGCTTTTGGAGGTCACCCTATAAAAAGCGTATTTTTGAAAAAAAATTATTCATGGCTAACATCAGGAATTTAAAGAAAGATATCAATTACGTACTGGGAGATATTATAGAAGCAGTCTATATTATTGAAGCCTCTAATGATAAGCAGGGCTCAAAGGAAGGATCTGCAATAATTGACGGTGCCATTGCAACTTTCGATGAATTAATTGCTAAGGTAAATCAAAAGGGCGTTGAAGACCAGAAAGCACACTTTAAGTCGGTTAGAAATGATTTAGAGAAAAAGGCCAGGGCCTTGGTCGACAAACTCAATAAGCTATAATCAATATTTACTCAAGGGTAGGATTATCCTCGGTAGCCAAAGATTTTAGAAGCGCCTCCAATTCCTTTCCGTATTTTGAAGCCGCTACCTCGGGAGGCAGCGCCTGATAGATCGAATCCAGGTATTTTTTGTTGGCATCCGGTACTTCCTTCACCGCTATAAACGGTGAAACGTAGGAATTACTATTATTAAGTGCAAAATTTAAAGCATAAAGGTATCCTCTTCGGATATTTCGTTCACTGGCGTTTTGAATGGAATCAAGGGCTACGGAATCTTGCTGTATCTCTGGGTCGTAGGCCGACCTGATAATTTCGAGGTTCTGAGAATTAAAACGAGACATAACCTTTCTGTATTCTTCAAATTTCGCATGACTCGCTGAACCTGAAATTACCGCCTGTGTGTCGAAAGTATTCCATGCGGTGTTTATGGTAATTATACCGGGTTCACCAAAAAAAGTAATGCGGTCGTTGATATCGTTATTGTCTTCTTTATTCAAATAGAGATAAAAAATCTGAGGGCTTTCAATGGTCGTTTTAAAACTGAAATTTCCATCGCCCTGTACCTGAAGGGAATCTAGGGTGACCAATACGCTATCCGGGATATGTTGCAGGTATAGCACCCCTTTTTTCAATCCTTTAACCCGTCCATTTACTATCATGGTATTTTCCTCATGGTCATTTGAACAAGACCAGCCCAGGCATACAATTAATAGTACCAAAAACAGTTTTTTCATCCTCTTTGTATTTAAGCGGTAAATATCTTTATTCCAAGGTAGAAATCTAAACTTTTGATGCAATTTCCATCAATAATCCACAAATATAGGCCCCGGCGGTTCCCACAACATACCCCAATACTGCGAGCAAGATCCCAACAGAGGTAAGGGAAGGGTGGAATTCTGCTGCCACAACAGGAGCTGAGGCTGCCCCACCCACATTGGCCTGGCTTCCTACGGCCAGGAAAAAATATGGGGCTTTGATAATCTTTGCGACCAAAATCAAAAAACCTGCGTGGATGGAGATCCAGATAAGGCCTACAACAATGAGCCCGGGATTTTCCAGAAAGGTCCGTAAATCCATTTTCATTCCTATGGTAGCCACAAGGATGTAAATAAAAAGTCCACCGATCTTACTGGCGCCGGCCCCTTCATAGGTTTTTGCTTTTGTAAAGGACAGAATTATACCAATAGCCGTGGAGAAGACAACCATCCACAGGAATTTAGAACCCAGGGAAGAAAGCGCCTTTTGTTTGTTCCTGATCACCTCAAAATTGTTCTCTAAAAACTCTGCAAAGTGATGCCCTGTGAAATGAGCTATCCCTACAGCAGAAAATGCCAGGCACAGCATTATCAGATAATCGTGCAAAGTTGTTACCCGCGTAATCTTAGCTGTATAGGCAGAAACCTTTTCTTTTAAGGTTTCAATAGCGGAAGTATCTGATTTTAGCCAACGATCTATTTGCTTTGATTTTCCAATTCCCAATAGAATAATAGCCATCCAAATGTTGGCAACCACAATATCAACTAATACCATATCCCCAAATCTTTTGGGGTTATAGGAAAATACCCCCAGGATGGCCGCCTGGTTGGCACCGCCGCCAATCCAGCTTCCTGCTATGGTAGACAATCCCCTCCATACCGCATCAAAGTCGTTTCCCCCAACGGTCTCAGGAGAAAAAGCAGAAACAATTAAAATGGCAATTGGCCCTCCAATGATAATTCCGGCAGTACCGGTTAAAAACATAATAAGCGCCTTAGAACCCAGATTGAGGATGGCTTTGAGGTCTATACTTAAAGTCATCAGAACCAGGGCTGCGGGCAGTAAATACCGGCTTGCAATGTAATATAGATTTGAGTCCTTCTCCGAGATGAGACCTGTACTGGTTAAAATCGCCGGCAACATATAACACATGAGCAAAGTAGGCACAACCCTATAGAATTTTTTCCAGAAACCGCCTTTAAGGGAAGAGGTATAAAAAACAAACCCCAGGCATAAACACAGCAATCCAAAAATTACCGTGTCCTCGGTAAGAGGTAGTTGGTTCATAACAGTAACTAAATGTTTGGTTAGGCCCCAAATATAAACAAATTCATATAGGCCTTTGACGAAATGAAATCAGCATCAGATGTTGAGCCAGTAGGTAAGTTTTAGGTTGATAGACCTTAGTTTAGGTGCAAAACTGTTTACAAAATAATTGTCGTTATACACCAAAAATAAGTCAGACAAGGGAGCAAACCTCCATTGAAGTCGGGAATTAATCCCAAGATTATCCCTTTGATTGCTATACTGCACCAGGGTAGACCAGAAGATGGATTTGCTAAAGGTTAAATCAAACCTTGGGCTTAACAGCCAAATATTCGCACTACCATAAGGTTCCGGTAACTGAATCTGGTCATACCTGAAGTTCATAGAGATAACTGCTTTGGGCTGAACGCGAAGATTCACTCTACCTTGTAACGAAAAACGATCTCCATTAAAGAAACGACCTATGGTAGGTTCTATTGAATACGAAAATAGGCGTCGCCTGTCTGATCGGTATCTAAAATTGACAGAATTGTAATAGTATCCCTGCTCGCCGGGTAGCGGCAAGGCATCATCACTCCTGGTAGGGTCAAATTCGCTTAATAAATAGGTATACTGGTGAGTAAATGAAGCTTGTGCCTCAGATAGATCGTTAAAGCGCACCTCCCAGTCAAGACGGGTTGTAAAATCTGTGTTCTGAAAATTACGGCTCGGGGTCCATATAAAATTTGGGAAGAATCGTATACTGTGGTTCTGAATAATCCCTTTCTTGGGCCAAAAGACCCTTCGCATGCTCAATAGACTCTTAAAAATATCAGTTCGGCGGATAAAACCAAGGGCGGATTGGTAGTCTTCTCCAACAAAAACGGCTTTACTAAAAAAGTTCCAGAATCTGGAATTATATTCTACACGGAGCCCCGAGGAGAGATCCTCAAAGCTACCACCAGGCTCAAAAGATTTGTGAACGAAGAACCTTCCGCTCCACAAATTGTCTTCGGATATCAGGTTATAATCAACACCCAGGACGCGGTTATAGCGATCTTCTTCGGCAAGGAAATCGTAGTCTTTCACTGCCTGTCTGTTGAGAAAGAAGAACCCAATGTTAGAACGGGAGAATACCTGTTGCTGAATAGCCAGCATCATATTATTGTTGGAGGCAATTTCATTTGCCTCATCGGCCTCGGTTTGAAGGTTCAAAAAACCAAGCCTGAGCCTGTTATTCAACTTACCACTGAGCCTGACTCCACCTATAATGCTATTTTCGATGGTGTTGTCAGCAGTGTCGCGTGCAATGCCAATACGTCTTGAAAAGAAGGGGTTGCTATCCCGGGAATCACCGAAGTCTGCAAAGAGGTCATTGTTATCGATAAAGAATTGCCGCCTTTCGGGAAGTCCAATTTCGAAGCGGGTCAGGTTAGTTATTTGATTATCTACCTCCACTTGGGAAAAATCCGGATTTACCGTGATGTCCAGGTTCATACTATTTCCAATAGACACCTTGGCATCACCGCCTACTTTGAAATTATTAATTGAGGATTCATTCTCGAAATCCCGGGCAGTCAGGTAGTTGATAAAAGGGATCACTGCGAATGGAGTCCTTGACTTACCCAGGGGTTTTTCAAAAACCATATCTCCCATAAATGTAAGCCCGAATATATTCTGATTTTGTGGGATTCGTGCCCAAGTACTGTTTTCATTACTTTGGGTATCAAAACGGTAACTGTTAAATCGCCATTTTGTTTCCCCCTCACGGAATTTAAATGAGGTTAGCGGTATGACCATTTCTGCTGTGTAATAATCGTCGTAGATCTTGGCATCTCCTCTCCACTTTACATCCCAGGAAATGGTAAATCCTCTCAGATCAAGGCCACCACCGGAAACTAGCCCTTCGCGTCTTACGCCAAAGGGATTAATCCCAAATAGGAAGGCATTGTTACCATCATTAAAGGTGTCAAAAGTAAAGTGATATTATCGCTGTTCCCTGCGCGAAAATCCCGCCGAAGAGATTCCACAGCATAATCCCGGCCTGCTGTATAAACGGTAATACCTATGTAAAGGTTCTTATCGTCATACAACATTTTGATATCGGTTTGTTTAACCGCCTGAATGGAATCTACAGGGAAATATTCCCAAAAATCATGGGCGCTTTCGGCGGAAAACCATACTTCTTCATCTAGAGCCCCATCGGGGACTATTGTCTCTGAAATGTAACGTACCGTAAATGACTTATTGTTGTTTTGCCCGTAGAAGGTAAAAGAAACGAAAATAAACACCAGACAGCATACGGTTCTGATCATTAGTATCTTATTAGTCAGCGATGCCAAATTTAATACTATTAAGCGTTAAAAAAATCCCAAATTTTTGATCAAATCCAAAGGCCGACTAATGGTGTTGCATTATAAACTGTTGTATAGTTTCCAGCAGAGGCACGGAAAGAGAAAACGCTTTCTGAACATAGGCCTGCTGGTTTTCCTGGAGGGAATTAACCTCTTTTAAAACATGGTTCATTTTAGGTATTATAAGTAATTCAGAGCCTTCGAGGGCTTTGTGCAGGGTCTCAGCATCCTGTAGACTAACCTGAATATCTGCATCTCCATTAATAATTAATACCGGGACCTTTACTTTCTTGATCTCCTCGCTTGGATCAATCAGGGCATAAGCCTTAAGAAATTTTTGATTCTGAGGTGCAAAAATCTGAATCAGCATGGGGTCTACGGTGAGAATAGTATCTGTTTCCATCAGTTCCCTGAAATGCTCTTTTGCTTTGGCACCAAAATCAGCACTCTGAGCCGAGATCTGTTCTACAATTTTTTTGTCGATAGTGCTTCCGGTACCGGCAAGCGATATAAAACTGGCTACGCCTTCCTCAATGGCCATCATACCCACCAGGGAACCCTGGCTGTGTCCTATTAAATGCACCGAACTAAAACGCTTGTCCTCCTCAAACTGCTTTATTGCGAGTTTGGCATCTGCCACCAAATCCTCGAAAGAAGTATTTTGAAGTTTACTTAAATTAGTTGTGTTTGCAGTGCGTTTGTCATAACTGTAAAAAGCAATATCTTTTTGATTTAAACTATCTCTCAGATCTTTAATATAACCAATCTGGATGGGTGTTCCTGCCTGGTTGCCATTCCTATCAACATTACCGGACCCCTGTATGAAAATTAGTAGGGGCAGGGCCTTGTTATTTTCGGGGTAGGTGAGCGTTCCCTGAAGTTCAATTTCCCCATTGTTGTGGTTAATTTCTTCGGACACAATGTTTTGAGAATAGCTAAAAACTGAAATAAGAAAAACAAGAGATATAATTGATTTCAAAATGGAATAGATTAAGGTGGTTCGATAAGATTTCAATTTAAAAATTTTAAATGATTTCATCACTATCGCTGGGTATAATCTATATTTTTGCGTTTCAAAGTTGTATCATGAAATACCTAATTATTATCTTCTTTCTTTGCAGTTCCGTGTTGTATTGCAATACCCCTGTATGGGGGAAAACCGGCCATAGGGTTGTTGGGGAAGTAGCCCAAAAATATCTTACGGGAAAAGCCCAGCGAAAAATTAAAAAGTTACTCGGGGGACAGAGCCTGGCTGCTGTATCTACCTATGCCGATGAAATTAAATCTGATCAAAAGTATTCGGGATTCAGCCCCTGGCACTATGTAAACTTCCCCTCAGATAAATTATATACCGAGGTTGAACCAAGCCCAAATGGAGATGTAATTTTGGGGATCAATAAATGTATTCAGGTCCTTGAAGATGAAAGCAGTTCCCAAGCAGATAAGGTTTTTTATCTAAAATTACTGATTCACCTTGTGGGAGATTTACATCAGCCTATGCACGCAGGTAGGGCTGAAAATAAAGGGGGTAATGACATTCAGATACAGTGGTTTAACCAGGGTAGTAACCTCCATAGGTTATGGGATAGTAATTTAATAGACTATTATGGTATGAGCTATACGGAATTGGCTGATAAAATTGATCATCTTAACAGAAAAGATCGTAAGGAAATGGCTATAGGTGATGTTTTGCTATGGGTAGAGGAGTCTCAGGATATTGCCAATGAGCTATACGAATCGGTGAACGTAGGTGAGAAAATCGGGTATACTTATAGTTACAATTACTGGCCAACGGTTGAGAAACAATTGCTGAAAGGTGGGGTGAGACTTGCTAAAATCTTAAATGAGATCTACCGTTAGCCGCTATCTTTTGGAGATTTTATTTCCTGCAATGGATTTTTGACGACTGCTTTTAAACCTGTCAACTTCCGAATCTCGAAGTGCCCGGTGTTTTGTGGCCCTTCCCTGAACCCTTTTTCTCCACATCCTGAAACTGCTTGGTTTCATTTCCCTTCTCATTAACTCTATGGTTTCCTGTTCCGAAAGGCCAAACTGAAAGCTAATGGCTTCAAAAGGCGTTCGGTCTTCCCAGGCCATTTCTATGATACGGTCGGTATCTTTTGGGCAAAATTCTTTTTTCATATCAATGCAAAGGTAAGTAAAACGAATCTGTATCCTGTTCCTTAAAAAAGTGTATTTTATCCTAATAAACTGGTTTTTAACCTATTAAAATAATATAAATCTTAGAATTGGGTTATTTTAAAAGTATAAGCTGCGAGGAGATTAATACTTTCGCCCCGGTATTAAAGGCAGCGGTTTATAGCGATATATGGGTAGTAAAAAATCGGTTGCAGGAAAACCGATTTTTTATTTTATGACCCGGAAGGTCAGATTTATACGATTACCTACTGTTTTCTTTGTTTTCGCAACCTGATGCAGATAATGGTGTTGGGTAGCCCCCCTCATTAAAAGCAGGCTGCCATGCTCCAGGGGTAATTTATATCTGATGTTTTTATCTTCCCGGTGTTTGAGGTGAAAGAAACGCGTTGCGCCAAGAGAGACAGAGGCAATGACTGGATTTCTTCCCAATTCTTTTTCATTATCCGCGTGCCATCCATTGCTATCCCTTCCATCCCGATATAGATTTAGAAGACAGCTGGTAAAATGAACCCCGGAAACTTCTTCAACCGCTTCCTTCAGTTCCTTGAGGAGATCGTCGAATATTTGTGGGTACATGGTAATGCTGGAATAGGAATAAGGCTTGCCATTATTTCCATATAAGGCCGTTAGACGAGGCTGAGGATAGACCTTTCCAAAGACCTTAATATCCTCTTGCTGCCATGGTACGTACTTTTTTAAATGTTTAAAGTAGGCGTCTGCTATCGCCACATCCAGAAAATCCCGATAATAGAAAATTTCGGAGTCCGGTAAATGGAGTTGTTGTCCGGCAATAGATTTCATCAGCCTATTTCAGAACTTTTTTTATCTGGTTTCGATATTCGGACGGGCTTTGCCCCGTAAATGCCTTGAACGATTTATTAAAATGTGAGAAATTGTTGAATCCGCATTCAAAGCAGATTTCGGTAATGCTCATGGGTTGTTCTGCCAAAAGCTTAGAGGCATGAACCAGGCGGTACTCATTCAAAAACTGAACAAACGTTTTATTGGTGATTTTTTTAAAATAACGGCAAAAAGAAGGGATGGTCATACTTGAAAGGTCTGCGATAGTGGCCAAAGGGATATCTTCCTTAAAGTTAGATTTAACGTAATTGAAAATAACATTGATCCTGTCATTGTCCCTGATTTCCGTCTCCAAAGAAAATCCCCCGGCATTCAATCTTTTTACATCTCTTGTATTGCTCAAATCATTCAAGATGCTCAAAATAGTCAGCAGGCGTTCAAAACTAGACTGTTCAGCTAATGTTTCCATCTTTTGACCAACCAGCTCTTTGGTGTCTCCTGAAAAGGCAAGGCCGCTTTTTGCGGCTTCAAAAAGCAGTTCAATCTTTCTCATTTCCGGAATATTGAAAAAATCATTACCCAGAAAGTCTTCCCTCATTTGGATCACGGTTTCACTTTTGTTTCCTGTAAACTTGTCTGTAAAACCACAGTGGGGCAGGTTACTTCCTATAAGTATCAGATCCCCGTCTGTGTAACAGGAGACATGACTACCTATTTGCCGTTTCCCAGTTCCACCGTTCACATATACCAGTTCTATTTCGGGATGATAATGCCAAATGTTGTCCTTGTTATTGGTAGCCGCATCAAATTTCTGGTAGGTATATGAGCGCCCAAAATTAGGTTCAATTACTTCAAAAGCAGGTTTATACTGTTTCATTTCATACTGATTGACAGGATAAAATTACGTTAGTTGAACTCAATCTGTATTTACAAAATTACCAATAATATGTGCTAAATTAACCTCTGTACTCTTTTTAACTTTTTATTTGGTTAATATAATACACAAATTGGAAAATATGCTTGAAGCACGGGCTTAATATCAGCACTATGTTTGTACTGTATTTTAATTGTAACATCTAATACAAGAAAGTTATGAGAAAGACAAAAAAACAAATTTCAATAAGCCCGGAGATGCAGGGACTAGTTCTCTATGTTTCCCTTAATGCTATCACGATTTTATTAGTAGTAGTAATCACATTTGTTTCATTATAAACCTTAATAGAGTATTAATCAAAAAACACAATGTTATGAAAGCAATTTTTAAAACTACCACCGTTATGGCCTTCATATTTACTGCAGCAGTAGGTATGGCCAATGAAAGTGCTACCGGCCCAAAAGGAGTGGCAGTAGAACACCTTACAAAAAAGGAGAATACAAGACCTGTTTTCAGGAAAAAAGGGGATGTTGTTTATATGAATCTTCTAAACCTCGATCTGGAAAAAGTAAACATTAAAGTTTATGACAGTGAGAAAAGACTTCTTTTCAGCGAAGTAGTTGAGGGTAAGTTGATCGTAGAAAAAGCCTTTAACTTTAAAAAAGCTGTTGAAGATAGTTACACCATTGTAGTTAAAGACAGTGAAGGAACGTATTCAGAGAAATTACTGGTTAACTAAATTTATTCATCAATTAATCAAAAGGGGGCAAGTGGCCCCCTTTTTTTTATAGATATTTTTTTAATTTTTCTCTTTTACGCAAGGGGAGTGCAGGATTGTCTATGGCAAGGCGTACAATTTCCGGATCCTTTTTTTTGGCATACAGCAATTCAAAAAACTGCTTCACACTTAATTTGTTCTCCGCAGTCTTAGTTAGGCTTAATATGTCGCCCGTACTAACCTGGCCTTCTGATAAAATTCTTACATAAGTCCCTGGGTACGCATAATTGATAAACTCCTTCAAAATTTGCTGACTCCCGAACCTGATGCCAAGCTTAAAGCAAGGCTCACGAGGCTGAGACACTTGCACTACAGCCGAACCCAGACTAAATACATCGCCAATACAGATTTCGGCTTCATCCAGGCCATCTACCGTAAGATTTTCACCAAACATTCCCC
>CBDUAW010000016.1:0-13914 GCA_965365215.1 uncultured Eudoraea sp.
ATTCCCATATGCAGTTAATAGTATTGATAAGTGCGGTTTAACGCGCCTGTGCTGAAAAGCATCGTCTAAAAGGATAAGGTCTGGTGTCTTTTCGGAAATTATCTTTTGTATTCCTCTACGCCTGTTACCATCTACTGCCAACACAATATTCGGATACTTCTGCACTATCTGACATGGTTCGTCCCCTATTTCAAGTGGGGTACTTTTTGAAGTGGCCCAAATAAATCCCTTAGTTTTACGCCGGTAGCCCCTGCTTAACACTGCTACCTTACAACTGTCTTGAAAATAGCGAATTAACCATTCTATCATGGGCGTCTTGCCTGTGCCCCCTACACTAAGATTACCAATACAGATTATCGGAGTATCAAAAGTGTGCGATTTAAAAAGTTTCCAGTCATAGAAGCGATTGCGCAAAAACACTATTCCGCCGTAAAGTAATGAGATTGGGAACGCTAATTTTCTGAGAAGCTGCATCAGAACGAAAATATAATATTTTATCTTTGAAGACCTTATATTTCCCAAAATGATTGTTAAAGATATTACTGAGGTCCTGGAAGATCTGGCCCCATTAGAATACGCTGAAGATTTTGACAATGTAGGACTTCTTGTTGGTGATTATCAATCCAAAGTAACAGGCATACTCGTAACCCTTGATTGCCTGGAACCTGTAGTAGACGAGGCCATTGCAAAGTCGTGCAATCTGATAGTCAGTTTCCATCCCATCATTTTTAGCGGCCTTAAGAAGCTCAATGGTAAAAATTACGTTGAACGCGCGGTAATGAAGGCCATAAAGAACAATATTGCCATCTACAGCATGCATACTGCGCTAGATAACAGCTTTAATGGCGTAAATGCAAAAATCTGTGAAAGCCTGGGAATCCAAAATCCCCAGGTATTGATACCCCAACCCAACACTATTAAGAAACTAACTACCTATGTTCCTCAATCTGCCGCTGAGAAATTGAGAGAAGCTCTTTTTAAAATTGGGGCAGGTCATTTGGGAAATTACAGCCATTGTAGTTTTTCAGTTGAGGGGAGGGGTAGTTTCCTGGCCGAGGAAAATGCCAAACCTACTATAGGGGAAATAGGAAAGATACATATGGAATCTGAAGTACAGTTGCATGTCACATTCCGTAAAAACCTTGAAGGCCAGGTAATCAAGGCCCTATTCGAAAACCACCCGTACGAAGAAGTAGCCTACGAAATGGTTACGCTCGAGAATCCTAATCAGCATATTGGAATGGGAATGATAGGTGAATTAGAGGAAGAGCTGGGAGAGACCGCCTTTCTCAAACATCTAAAAAGGAGTATGAGAACCGGGCTTATAAAAACCTCCGAACTACTTGGAAAACCAGTTAAAAAGGTTGCAGTACTTGGCGGCAGCGGAGCCTTTGCCATACAGGCTGCCCTTTCAAAAAATGCTGACATCTTTATCACTTCTGATATTAAATATCATCAATTTTTTATGGCTGAAGGGAAAATGGTAATTGCGGATATTGGACACTATGAAACAGAGCAGTTTACAAAAAATCTTTTGGTTGATTATCTTACAAAAAAAATTCCTAATTTTGCAGTCTCTTTATCGGAGATCAACACAAATCCCATCAAGTATTTTTAATATATGGCAACAAAGACGGAAACATCTGTAGAAGACAAACTAAGAGCCTTGTACGACTTGCAGTTAATTGACTCAAGGATAGATGAAATAAGAAATGTAAGAGGAGAACTCCCATTGGAAGTGGAAGACTTAGAGGACGAGGTCTTGGGGTTAAAAACCAGGATGGATAAACTCAAAACAGATGTGGAGACCGTCAACTACGAAATTGGCGCCAAGAAAAATCTGATCGAAGAAGCCAAGACGCTTATAAAGAAATATTCGGAGCAGCAGAAAAACGTAAGAAATAGCCGGGAATTTAATTCCCTCGCAAAAGAAGTCGAATTTCAGGAATTGGAGATTCAACTGGCCGAGAAAAATATCAAGGAATTCAAAGCCCAGATAGAACAGAAAAAAGAGGTAATTGGGGAAACCAAAGAAAAATTATCTGAAAGAGAAGGGCATCTCAAACATAAAAAAGGGGAATTAGATGCCATTCTTGCTGAAACTGAGAAGGAAGAAAAGGCATTGCTCGATAAATCTGCCAAATATGAAAAACAAATCGAAGAGCGGCTTGTCAAGGCATACAAACGCATCAGGAAAAACGTTAAAAACGGCTTGGCGGTAGTACCAATTGAACGAGGTGCATCCGGAGGGTCCTTCTTTACAATTCCTCCACAGGTTCAGGTGGAGATCGCTTCGAGAAAAAAGATTATCACGGATGAACACAGTGGAAGAATTCTTGTAGATCCACTACTTGCTGAAGAAGAACAACAGAAAATGCAAAAACTTTTTGCTAAGATTTAGTTTGAAACATCTTTGCAATTAAAACCACCTTTATACAAGGTGGTTTTTTTATTTTTAACTGCATATCTCTGAATAATGGTCCGGTCAGCTAAATTTATTTTCGTACTTATTTTTTTCAATTGCATTACTTTCCTGGTAAATGGTCAGGCCTTTAAGGAATTCCAATGGGAGAAAAGGGTGTTAGTTGTTTCCGATGTAGAGGACGATATTTCGAGAAGAAATGAACAATTGGAAATTTTGTTGAGAGACCGGGCTGCACTGTTAGAAAGAGACCTTATTCTCCTGGTCTATAATGGAAAATCCTTTCTTGACGAAAATGAAAAGCCTACTTCCTATTTCTCACCATATATTTCCCAGATGAATTTTCAGGGTTTACTACTTGTTGGAAAAGACGGGGGAGTAAAAATGAAAAAAACCTTTTTGGTCCGATTGGAAGAGGTCTTAACTTTAATTGACGGCATGCCTATGCGGCAGGCGGAAATAAAGGCATCAGATAAATACTGAATCTTTCCTGCCCTCTTTCAGCAAATTCAGGATCATTTGCTCTACTTCAACACTGTCCCACTTTGATTCAATATCTGGAATGCCCATAATGCGTTGCATTATTTTTTCTTGTTCATCCCCAATTACCAGGGCTTCAGTATATGGCCGGTCTGAGAAGGTAACTCTTGAATAAGCAGGAATCCAGAGTTGCGGATACTTATCGGCAAAACGTTTTTCTATTTTCTTCTGTAAAATAAATTTGGGGTCAGCGGTCTTACTGCTCATTTCTACAAAGTTGCGGTAACTCAATTCAGCAATGGCATCAGCATTGGGTTTTCTGACTTTTTGATATTGCTGAAATATGGCTTCCCAGTCGTCTTCCAATTCATCCATCAGTTGGTTGAGGATAAGGATATCTTCAAATCCGGCGTTCATACCTTGTCCAAAAAACGGAACTACCGCATGAGCGGCATCCCCCACCAATGCTACCTTATCCCAATATGTCCAAGGATAACACTTCATGGTGACCAGGGCACTGGTTGGATTTTTGAAAAAATCTTCAGTCAAGTTCTCAATTACCTCCAGTACATTGGGGAAATGTGTTTCAAAGAAATCCTGGGCATCCGCCTTCGTCTTAATCTTTTCAAATGATACCTCCCCTTCAAAAGGCAGAAACAAAGTACATGTAAAGCTTCCGTCCAGATTGGGCATAGCTATGAACATAAACTCTCCCCGAGGCCATATATGAAAGGAATGTTTGTCTAATTTATGGGAACCATCTTCATTAGGCGGGATGGTAAGTTCCTTATAGCCTACATCAATAAAGTCTTGTGAATAATCAAAACGACTTCTTCGCTGCATCTTGTGCCTGATCCGGGAAAATGCCCCATCACAGCCAAAAACATGATCAAATTTATAAGCCTTCCACTCCCCTTTCTCAGTTATCCCGGTAAACAATTCTGCTTCCGGTAAATTTATGTCCCAGACCTTTTCATTAAATCTAAACTGCACCCCTTCGCGCTCGGCCAGATCTATCATTTTACGATTAAGTACCCCCCTTGATATAGACCAAATGGCTTCTCCCTCCTTTCCGTAATCCTGGAAATACACCGGTTTGCCTTTAACATGCAGTGCCCTTCTATATAAGGGGATACCAATTTCCTTAACCTCCTGTTCTATTCCAATTGCCCTGAGCGACTTCCAGCCCCTGTTGCTCATAGCAAGGTTGATGGACCTTCCGGAAAATTCTATGGTGCGGATATCCGGCCGTCTGTCAAAAACAGTGACCTTATGTCCTCTTTTCTTTAAATAAAATGCTAGCAGCGAACCTACCAGTCCCGATCCGGCAATGGCAATTTCCTTTGGTTTTTGCGGCATGTTCGTTCTATGAAGTGATTCCTGGTATTAAAAGTAAGAAATTCTGAAGAAGCATTGATACTTTTAGCAGCTGCATGTATGCTGTTCATTAATATCCTGATAAATATATTTCAATATTGTTTAACTTTTTATTATTTTTGTTAAACAACATTTTAATAATGATGCACTTCTCCAAATCAGATATTAAAGACATGCCAGGTAGATACAGGGCCAACCTCTTAAACTGTATTTCCGGATGGAAGCCTGTAAATCTTGTGGGTACGGTATCATCCACCTCCAAAACCAACCTGGCGGTATTTAATTCGGTACAGCATATTGGAAGCAATCCTGCCTTGATTGGGATTCTTTTCAGACCTCTAACTGTTCGCCGGGACACTTACAACAATATTAAACAAAGCAGATACTTTACCATTAATCAGGTACATTCTGCAATATTGAGGAAGGCACACTTAACAGCCGCCAAATTTGAGGAAGGAGTTTCAGAATTTGACAAGTCCGGTTTAAGCGAGGAATATCTAAATTCCTTTAAGGCTCCCTTTGTAAGAGAAAGCAGCCTTAGGCTGGGTTGTTCTTATCAGGGGGAATACCTGATAAAGGAAAATGGAACTATCCTTTTACTAGGAGCGGTTGAATTAATATCGGTTGATGAAGGGCTAGTCCATGAAGACGGATGGATAAATCTGAGCAAGTCAAAGGCTGCGGTAGCTAATGGTTTAGATGGCTATGGGGAAGCCCTGCTGTTGGATCGGCTAAAATATGCCAGACCAGATGAACCGGTTCAATCCCTGGAAAATGGCACATAAAAAAGTTCATTTGCCTGTCAAGATTTGTGAGACCTGCGGAAAGCCATTCCAATGGCGAAAAAAATGGAAAAAAACCTGGGGTCAGGTTAAGTACTGCAGTGAAAGGTGCAGAAGGGCTAAAAAGAAATAATTCAGCAAGGAACTAATGAACTCATTTGTTTGGTTTAGAAATGATCTCAGGGTAAAAGATAATACCTCCTTATGCAATGCCGCTAAAGACCAGGGCAATGTAATTGGAGTGTATTGTTTTGATCCGAGGCATTATAAGTCCGGCTCCCAGGGATTCAAGAAAACCGGGAGTTATAGGGCTAGATTTCTGATTGAGACCATAGCTGAATTACGCCAAGAACTTCAAAAGCTAAATATCTCCCTGCTGGTATACCACGAAAAACCGGAAGTGGTTTTTCCGGAACTTCATAAGACTTTTGGATTTAGCCGCGTTTATCTGCAGAAAGAGTGGACCCAGGAGGAAGTTGATGTTCTGCAAGCCACCAAAGAAAGCCTTAGTCCTGAAATAGCTTTTGAGGAGGTTTACGATCAATTTCTCTTTCATCCGGACGACATCCCTTATGAACAATATGAGAGTATCCCCGATGTTTTCACGACATTCCGAAAGAAATGTGAAAAATATGCAAGCATAAGGCCTGCCCAAACCAAACCCCTAACCTTCCCTGAGACCAACAAACTCCATGCACAAACGTCAATACCGGATCTTGAAACCCTCGGGTATCAAGAATTCCAAACAGATCCAAGAACAGCCTTTCCCTTCAGAGGCGGAGAGTTACAGGCAAGAAAAAGGGTACGGCAATACTTTTGGGAAGCGAAAAAACTGTCATTTTACAAGCATACCCGAAATGGCCTGATAGGTCCCGATTACAGCTCCAAATTATCGGCATGGCTCGCGAACGGTAGTATATCAGCCAGGTCCCTTTATTGGGAGGTAAAGGCCTATGAAAGGAATGTAGTGAAAAACCAGGATACCTATTGGTTGATTTTTGAACTAATCTGGCGCGATTTCTTTAAATATATTTCATTAAAATACGGTAACAGGATCTTCCACTTAGACGGGATTGTAAACAAGAAGTACCAATGGAACAATTCGGAGGAAATGCTCCGCCAATGGATCACTGGCAATACACCGCAACCCTTTGTCAACGCCAATATGAAGGAACTGCTAAAAACCGGTTGGATGAGTAACCGGGGAAGACAGAATGTAGCCAGTTACTGGGCCAAGGAATTGGAACAAGACTGGAGAGTTGGTGCTGCCTATTTTGAAAGTCTGCTTCTGGATTATGATGTACACAGTAATTGGGGGAACTGGATGTACAACAGCGGTGTTGGCAATGATCCGAGAAACAGAAAATTTAATATCCCTCTTCAAGCAGAGCGATATGATCCAAAGGGAAAATATCAGCGCTTATGGCTGCAGGAAACACTATTTTAATTTAAGGTTAATTGAAAAAGATAAGACTCGTTTTAGGAGATCAGTTACACCAGGGACACAGCTGGTTCAGGGAAGTAAATGACGATCATGTTTACCTGCTTGCCGAGATGAGACAGGAAACGGATTATGTGAAGCACCATATTCAAAAAGTTGTGGCCTTTTTTCTGGCAATGCGAAATTTTGCAAGTGTCTTGAAAGAGCAGGGGCATCAGGTAAAATACTTTCGCATTGATGACCCCGATAATCCACAAAACCTGAAAACACTAATAAAAGATCAAATTAAAAAAGTAAATGCTGCAAAATTTGAATACCAGTATCCCGATGAATATAGGTTAGATCAACAACTCCAGGAAATCTCTAGAGAATTGGAGATCCCAACAGAAGTCTTTGATAGCGAGCATTTCTATACGGAACGGCAAGCTCTGGACGAATTCTTTAAGGGCAAAAAACAATTGGTCATGGAATCTTTTTACAGGATGATGCGAAAAAAACACGGGATATTGATGACCGATGGTGAACCCGAAGGTGGAAAGTGGAATTATGACCAGTCTAATCGCAAGAAATGGAAAGGAGATCCCCCCATTCCGCGTGAAATAGTATTTACAAGGGATGTACAAAAATTGGTAGAAACTATTGAATCAGCCGGAATAAGGACCTTTGGAAAAATAGATCCCGAGAATTTTCCCTGGCCGGTTACTAGGGAGGAATCCCTTGATCAACTAAGGTATTTTTGTGATCATTTGCTGGAACATTTCGGAGATTACCAGGACGCACTTCATACGGAAGAAAAGTTCTTGTTTCACTCAAGATTGTCTTTTGCCCTTAACAGTAAAATACTCAGCCCACATGAAGTAGTAAAGGCCGTATATGAAAAATACAAGACAGCTCCTGATACCATACATATTTCACAGGCAGAAGGTTTTATCCGACAGATTTTAGGATGGCGCGAATATATGCGCGGGATTTACTGGAAAGAGATGCCCCAATATGCCGAGTTCAATAAACTGGAAAACCATAACGCTCTCCCGGAATTCTTCTGGACAGGGGAAACAAAAATGAACTGCCTGAAAAAAGCAATAGGCCAAAGCCTTGAGCATGCTTATGCCCATCATATTCAAAGATTGATGATCATTGGAAATTTTGCCCTGCTTCTGCAGATAGACCCCGATGCTGTGGATGAATGGTATTTAGGTGTTTATATCGATGCAATTCAATGGGTGGAAATAACTAATACAAGGGGAATGAGTCAATTTGCTGACGGGGGAATAGTTGCCACCAAGCCCTATGTTAGCAGCGCCAATTACATCCATAAAATGGGCAATTACTGTAAAGGCTGTGAATACGACTATAAAAAGAAAACCGGGTCTGATAGTTGCCCCTTTAATTCGCTGTACTGGAATTTCCTGGACGAAAAGCAATCCTATTTTTCAAATAATCCAAGGATGTCTATGATGCTGAATCTTCTAAAGAAAAAAGATAAGGACGAGTTAAAGGCCTTAAAATCGAGGGCGCAAGAGATACTAAAGAACCCCGATAAATTTTAAATAAAAATTAACGTAGGTTGCTCATCCGTTTGCAGGATGAACGCGTATATATAATAGAACTATCCGCTTCGGCGTCTATATATATCCCAAAAGTCCTTCACTCCACAGAGCAAAGGACTTTTATTATATTTATTCCAGGATACCGTCTACAATCCCATATTCGACAGACTCTTCAGCTCCCATCCAGTAATCTCTGTTGAAATCCTTCATAATCTTTTCAAATGTCTGCCCACAGTTTTCTGCAAGGATCTGTGCCCCTAATTCTTTTGTTTTTATGATCTCCTTGGCCTGGATCTCTATATTGGAAGCCTGGCCCCTTGCTCCCCCACTGGGCTGATGTATCATGACCCTGGCATGTGGTTGGATAAATCGACGGCCTTTCTTCCCCACGGACAATAAAATTGAACCCATGGAAGCGGCCAATCCGCTACATATAGTGGATACCGGACTTTTTAGTGATGTAATGGTATCGTATATGGCAAATCCGGAAGTAACATACCCCCCTGGGCTGTTTATATATAATTGGATTTCATCATTATTCTGCATATCCAGATATAAAAGCCTGTCGATAACATGCTTGGCAGAATCATCATCTACCATTCCCCAAAGAAATACTTTTCGTTCCTGGAGTAGCTTTTCATCAATGGCTTCTTGTACTTTCCCTTTTTTTGATTTCATTCTTTGTAAAAATTAAAGCTCAAAATTAAGGATTTTATCGGGATTACGGCCCTAATAATGATCCTGTTTCCTTCTGTTTTGAATCCAAAACCCACTATCTTTGAAAAAAATCAAAATATGAAAAAGTTCTACACCATATTTGCCTTCTGTTTTGTATTCTCCATAAGCTGTAAAACCGATAAAAAAGCTACCCCCACGGAGGCTCCTGTAGAAATGAGCATCCTGGAAAAAATAGCCGGTGCCAATGGTTTTGAAAACTGGACTAAGGTCGGCACCCTTAAATTCACATTTAATGTTGACAGGGATACTACTCATTTTGAACGAAATTGGATATGGAATGTTCGGGAGAACACAGTAACCGGTATCTCGCTTGGCGACACCGTAACCTACAACAGAAAGGCAGTAGATAGTACTGTGACCCGTGTGGATGCTGCATTTGTCAATGATAAATACTGGCTCCTGGCGCCCTATCAATTAGTATGGGACCAGAATAACTTCAGCTTTACCCACGAGGACAGTATTGCAGCTCCTATAAGTAATACAACTATGCACAAGCTTACCATTGTTTATGGGGACGATGGGGGATATACGCCCGGAGATGCCTATGATTTTTACTATGGGGACGACTATATCATAAAGGAATGGGTATTTAGGAAAGGTAATAGCCCGGAACCATCGAGTGTAACAACATGGGAAGGATATAAGAACGTGGCCGGCCTAAACCTGAGTACCATGCATACCAATGCCGACAAGACCTTTGCGCTGTCTTTTACGAATCTTGAAGTAAACCCTTAGTCTTACTTTGCAAGCTTTTTACTCTTGTCTCTCAACACAAATGTTGTAGGAAAAACGATCAGGGAACAAGCCAGCAAGGAAATAAAGCTGAGATTTAAGGAGAACTCCTCTGCAAGGAATCCCAAAATTACCGGACCTATCAGGAAGCCTGAATAACCGGTACCTGCTATAAATGCAACACCCTGAGAAGATTCAACACCTTTTACATTCCCGCCAATTCGGAAAAGCTCGGGTACAATCACGGAAAATCCCAAACCGGTAAGTGCAAAGCCTGTGATAGCAAGATATAATGTCCCTGTTAGAACCAACAGATACCCCACTATAGCTATGGCAGCTCCAAGGGTGACAATTCGTACAGAACCAATTTTGGCGCTTATGGCATCTCCCAGGAATCGACCCAAGGTCATCATAATTTGAAATCCTAAAAACCCGGCACCCCAGAGTGCTTCAGGTGCCAGACTTATTTCCTTAAGGAACAAACCGCTCCAATCTACAATAGCCCCTTCACTACCCATAACCACGAAGGAGAAGAAACCCAGTAACAATAGTGGTTTAAAATTTTTAATACTAAACGTATTCTTTTCAATGGGTGCTGCAACAATTCCCTTGTATTGTCTGAAAAAGAAGGAATTCACCACCAAAACCAGGATAATGGCAATTGCCATATGAACTATCCTGTTGTCCAGTACCGGAATCAAAAAACTTCCCATCCCTGCCAGAACGCCTCCAAAACTAAAAAAACCGTGCGATGCAGACATGAAATTTTCTTTATCCTCTTTTTCTATCTCGGTCACCAGGGTATTCATGGAAATGTCCGTGAATCCATTGGAAGCGCCAAAGAGAAATAATGCAAGGGCCAGGCTTATAAAACTAGGTGCCAGCATGGGAAATATAGCTGTAATACAAAGAAGCAGCACCCCGGTCCTTGTTGCCTTTCCTACGCCCATTTTATTTATTATCCTTGACGCAATTGGAAAGACGGTGAATACCCCGAGCGATAAGAAAAAAATAGCAATCCCGAGTGTAGCCTTATCAATCCCAAGATCCTCCTTAACCATCGGAATATTTATTGCCCAGGTTCCAAATAGAATATTTAGGCTGGCAAACACCCAGGCCGGTCCAAAATATCTGGGATTTGAAAGAATTAGTTGAAGTGATTTCATAATATGGAACCCCTGGTAAATTTAAAATATACCAACAAGCGGCAAATATAACCTTATCTGGAAAACCTGTGCAGGAATTAGTTTCCTCTAATAATTCCTTCCTTCAAAATTTGACCAAATTGATACATATCTGTGTAACTGCAATAGAGAGGAGCGGGTGCCAGCCTTATTACATTTGGTTCTCGCCAGTCTACTATCACCCCTTGTTTCATTAGGTATTCGAACAAGGCCCTACCTTCCCCGTGAAGAAAGACCGATAGTTGGCAACCTCTTTCTTTGGGCGTAATGATCTCAAAACTGCTTTCTACCTCCTTATCTATTTCCTGCAATATATATTCGAGGTAGGCTACAATTTTATCTCTTTTTTCGAAAATAGCCGGCATTCCTACCTTTTCAAACAGTTGCAGTGAAGCCAAATAGGGAGCCAGGGATAATACCGGCGGATTGCTCAGTTGCCAGGCATCTGCGGTGGCTATCGGTTCAAATGTGGGTTCCATTTTAAACCTAATTTCCTTTTTTGTACCCCACCAGCCTTCAAATCTGGCGATGTCCTTACGGTCCAGATACTTTTCGTTCACATATACTCCGGAGGCGTTGCCCGGACCACTATTCATGTATTTATAACTGCACCAGGCGGCAAAGTCGACCTCCCATTCGTGGAGTTTAAGTGCAACGTTACCAACAGCATGGGCCAGGTCCCATCCTACATAAGCCCCTTGTTCCTTCCCCGCTTTAGTAATGGTTTCCATATCAAATACCTGCCCGTTATAGTAATTTACCCCTCCTATCAAAACGAGGGCCAACTCATCTCCTACTTCCTGTATCTTTTCCACTATATCTACAGTTCTCCAAAAGTGTTCTCCATCTCTTTTCTTTACCTCCACAATAACTTCTTCCGGGTGCAGTCCATGAAACTTTACCTGGCTTTGGAGCATATATTGGTCTGAGGGGAATGCTTTTTCTTCACATAATATTTTTATGCGCTTACCCTCCGGCCTGTAAAATGACACCATGAGCAGGTGCAGATTTACAGTAAGGGTATTCATGACCGTTATTTCCTTTGGTAACGCCCCTACTACTTTCGAAAGCGGTTGGACGAGTCTTTCATGGTAATCCCACCAGGGTTTTTCTGCATAGAAATGTCCCTCAACGGCAAGTTCACGCCAATCTTTCATTACGTCATCAACAAAGGTTTGAGTAGTTTTGGGTTGTAATCCAAGGGAGTTGCCGGTAAAGTAAATTACCTCTTTTCCGTTGACTTTAGGAAAGTAAAATTCGTTTCGAATTTCCCTTAGCGGATCCTCTTCATCAAGTTGTTTGGCAAACGCCAGATTATTTTCAAAAATCATCTTTTCATATAGGAAGGCTCCTGATTAGATCACTCAGGGAAGCTTTATTAACGGGAACAAAAATAACTAATTATGAGGTATCCTCATTTCAACAATATGTTTTACAAAACCCGCCTTTTCATATGCCCTCAGCGCTGGGAAATTATCGCTGTAAACCGTTAGTCTGATTTCATTAAACCCCCTGCTCAATGCCCATTCTTTTAAGGCCTCAATTATCTTTTGATTTACCCCCAATCCCCTGAATTCCGGAACGGTATACATAAAACCAAGATAGGCATAGTGTTCGTGATCCAGGTATGCCCTGGCCGTCTTTTCCATGCCATATCCACTACTTATGATCTCACCCTGATATTCAGCTACATAAATTGCAACAGAAGGATCAGCTAACATAGCTTCCAGATTGTAGTAATTAACCGGTGATGGCCTGATTGTTGGATCAAATGGCCGCTCTGCCTTAATTATATCCTGTTCAAAAGAAAGCAGCTTTTCGAGATCTTCCTGCCTGGCGCTTCTAATAGTTAAGTCCTCCATCTTCTGCTACTAATTTGTAATTCTAAGGTAGGACATAATAACCTATTTTTGCAAAAAGTAATTATGCATTTTCTGTCCAAAGACCTAGAAGATTACATTACGAGGCATTCGGAGCCTGAGCCCGAACTCTTGCACAGGCTAACGCGCGAAACCCATATTAAGGTTTTGCAGCCAAGGATGATCACTGGTCATTACCAGGGAAGGGTGCTGAGTTTGTTTTCTAAAATCTTAAGGCCAAAGATGATCCTGGAAATTGGAACGTATACCGGGTATTCGGCCCTGTGCCTTGCTGAGGGCTTAACCTCAGACGGACATTTACATACTATTGAAATAAACGAAGAACTGCAAAGTCTTCAAAAACGTTATTTTGATCAAAGTCCTTTTCACCAACAAATATTTCAACATACAGGGGATGCATTAGACATAGTCCCTCAGATGGAACATGTTTTTGATCTCGTTTTCATAGATGCCGGTAAAACAGACTATGACAGTCATTTTGAAAATGTGCTTTCCAAATGCAGGCCAGGCAGTGTAATCCTCTCCGATAATGTCTTGTGGTCAGGGAAAGTCACTTCGGAGGCTAGTGACGCAGATAAAGCTACCAAAGCGCTTCAGGCTTACAATCTCAAATTGAGCAAGGATCCCAGGGTAGAAACAGTTATCCTCCCTGTTCGGGATGGCCTAACTTTGAGTAGGGTGTTATGAACTTCTTATATAAGAAGTGAAAAACGAATGCACTGCTAATTCCTACAATTGCCCCCACCAGTATATCAAGAGGAAAATGAACCCCTACGTATATCCTGCTAAAGGAAAACAACAAGGGCCAAATAAAAAATAAACCACTCCATACCCAATGTTTTCTCAGAAAAAGAAATACAATAGTTGTAATTGCGAAGGAAGAAGAGGCATGGCCAGAGAAAAAACTAAAACCCTTGGGGTCTTTGATAACCCTTATCAAATGGCTTATATCTATATCATTATTGGGCCTTAATCTTTCAAAATTGGACTTGGCAAGTCCTGTAATAGTTAGAATAAATAGTAATAATAGGAGTATAGTAATGGTGATGAACAAGCCTTCTCGTCCCGGATATTTAATGCGGATCAAAAAATAAAACAGCAGGAATAAAGGGATCCAGGTGGCAATGTTTGTTGTTAATGCCCAGAATGTATCGAATTGCTCCGTACCCAGGCTATTAAGGTAGATAAAGGTTTCCTTATCCCATTGCAGAAGTGCCCTTAACAGTTCGTTCATTATTTGCGACGGATAGTGCCTGTAACATCATCTACATTCTTTTTTACATCTTCAATCTCCTTCGCATCACGATGTTTAAATTCCTTTAGCAAAT